>DAWDUP010000007.1:22890-31910 GCA_052346825.1 Candidatus Fimivicinus sp.
AGATCATGGACGGCCGCGCGCAAACAGGCCTGGTCGGCTGCGCATCCATTGACGACTATCGCAACAATGTGATCAAAAAGCATGAGTTCACCCGTGCGGACAAGGAGGCGGACCGGATCCGCCATGTCGACACGTGTGATGCAAATACCGGTCCGATCTTCCTGACCTGTCGGCCACAGGCGAAGCTCCACGCGATTTTGGAGAGCTGGAAGGCCTTCTATGTGCCGGTGTATGATTTTGTTCAGAATGGCGTACAGCAAACCATCTGGGTGGTGGATGATGGCGCGGTCATTGCGGCGCTGCAACAGGCTGTCGCGGAGATGGAAGCCCTTTACATTGCGGACGGCCATCACCGCGCCGCCTCCGCCGTGCGCGTGGGTGATATGCGCCGGGAAGCAAATCCCGGCTATACGGGGGAGGAGGAGTTCAACTTTTTCCTGTCCGTACTCTTTGCGAGCGATGAGCTGGCGATCATGGATTATAATCGCGTCGTCAAGGATCTCAATGGCTATACGGAAGAAGAATTCCTGCAAAAGATCGAAGAAAAATTCGAGGTGGCCGTTTACGAGGGAGAGGGCGCATTTCATCCGGAAAAAAGCCACACCTTCGGCCTGTATCTCAGCGGGAAATGGTATTGCCTGAGGGCGAAAGCGGGCACTTTCCCTGAGGGCGACCCGGTCGCCAGCCTCGACGTATCCATCCTGCAGGAGAACCTGCTCGGCCCCGTGCTCGGCATTGGCGATCCGCGCACAGATCAGCGCATCGATTTTGTTGGCGGCATCCGCGGGCTTGGCGAGCTGGAAAGAAGGGCAAACAGCGATATGCTGCTCGCCTTCTCCCTGTGCCCGACCACGCTGGAGGAGCTAAGGGCGATCGCGGACGCTGGCAAGGTTATGCCGCCGAAATCCACGTGGTTTGAGCCGAAGCTCTTAAGCGGCCTGTTTATCCATAAATTAAAGGAATAACCCGGTTTTCCGCGCTGTGCCTGTTGCATTGCGGCGGCTTCTTTTGCTATAATATCATTTCGAATGGAAGTAACAAATAAGGGAGATAGATGTATGCATTGGTCGGAAGGGATCGCACAGAGAATCATCGAGCGTAAGCCCGATAAGGAGGAATATGTCTGCGCCGCCGGGATCAGCCCGTCCGGCTCGATCCACATCGGCAATTTCCGCGATGTGGCAACCAGCTACTTCGTCGTGAAGGCCCTGCGGAAGATGGGCAAAAAGGCGAAGCTCCTCTTTTCCTGGGATGAATTTGACCGGCTGCGTAAGGTGCCGGTGAACGTGCAGGCGGTAGCTCCGGAGATGGAGAAATACATCGGCATGCCGTATGTCGATGTGAAAAATCCGTTCCCGGATTCGCCGTGCAAGACCTATGCGGAATATTTCGAGCAGGAGTTCGAGCGCTCCATCGGTCGCTTCGGCATCGAGATGGATTACCGCCATCAGGCCGAGATGTACCGCTCCGGCAAATATGCGGAGCAGGTGCTCCACGCTTTGCGGCATCGCGCGGAAATCTTTGAAATTCTCGACAGCCACCGCACACAGGAGGCGACGGAGGAGGAGCGCAAAAATTTCTACCCCGTGAGCATCTACTGCCCGGCCTGCGGCAAGGATACAACGAAAATCACCTCCCTTTCGGATGACTGCACAGAAGCCGGATACCGCTGCGCCTGCGGCCATGAGGGGACGTTCAACTTCACGAAGGATTTCAACTGCAAGCTCTCCTGGAAGATCGACTGGGCGATGCGCTGGATGTATGAGGGCGTCGATTTCGAGCCCGGCGGGAAGGATCACGCGAGCCCCAACGGCAGCTACGACACAAGCCGGGAGATTTCCAAGGCAATCTTCGATTACGAAGCGCCGATCTTCCAGGGCTATGAGTTCATCGGCATCAAGGGCACCACGGGCAAAATGTCCGGCTCCTCGGGCCTGAACCTGACTCCGGAGACGCTCTTAAAGCTCTACCAGCCGGAGATCATCCTCTGGCTTTATTCAAAGACGGAGCCGCTCAAGGCATTCGATTTCTGCTTTGACGACGGCATCCTGCGCCAGTATTTTGAATTTGACCGGATGTACAACGAGGTCAAATCCGGCAAGGCGAACGAGCTGACAAAGGCCATTCTGTACAATACGGAGATTGAGGGGCGCTCTGTCGAGACCGTGCCCATGAACCTGCTCGTGCAGCTCGGCTCCGTGGTGGATTTCAAGGTGGACATGCTGGAGCTCGTCTTCCGCAAGATCGGCACGCCCTATACCTACAGCCAGTTTGCCGACCGGCTCGACCGGGCGAAGTTCTGGCTCGAGCAGTGCTCACCGGAGAGCGTCAACCGCCTGCGGGCGACGCGCAACTGGGAAGTATATGAAACGCTGAACGAGACCCAGCGCGCAGAGATCGCCCGGCTCTATGATTTTATCAAGGCCGGCGGCTACACGCTCGATGAGCTCAACGCGAAGCTCTATGCGATCCCGAAGGAATTCGCCCCCGAGGGAACAGACGAAAAGGCAATGAAGGGCATTCAGGGCGCCTTCTTCAAGAATGTCTATCAGCTCCTGATCGATAAGGAGCGCGGCCCGCGGCTCTATCTCTTCCTCTATGCGATCGACCCTGCGCAGTATGGAAATCTCCTTGATTTCTCCACGCCGAAGACGCAGGCGGAGCAGGCGGCCGAGGAGGCTGCGAAAAAGGCCGCTGAACAGCCGGAGGAGGAGCAGGAGGCGGCCGTCTGCGGTGATCCGGACCCGGTCGACCCGGTGAAGGATGAGGTCGAATACGATGATTTTGCGGCTGTCGATATGCGCGTATGCAAGGTATTGAAGTGCCAGGAGATCCGCAAATCTCACAGCTGCTATAAGCTCACGCTCTTCGACGGGCTCGACAAGCGCACGATCGTTTCGAGCATCAAAGCGTATTACAAGCCGGAGGAGCTGGTCGGGAAGAAGATCATTGTGCTTGCGAATCTAAAGCCCGCGCGGATTACGGGCGTGACCAGCGAGGGAATGCTCCTGGCGGCGACGAACAACGCCTGTGGGTGCAGGGTGATTTTTGTGGACGATGCGGTTCCGGAGGGGACGAAGATTCTTTAAAACCGATTATATATGCGTTCAGGGCCGGCGATCATCGCCGGCCCTTTTCTAAATGATTTGATATGCCAATTCGAGGCAAACGGGCCGGTGTTATCCGTCCCGGGCAAATGCCGCACCGTCTCTAAACAGGTTATATGCCTATTTGGATATAAATTCAATATCTCTAATTGGATATATGATAAAATCAGCATAATGAACAATAAAGGAGGCGATTCCCTGTGAAATATTACCCGCGGCTTAAAGATTTGCGCGAGGATCATAATTTAGACCAGGAAGATCGCAAAAATTCTCAAAACAACGCAGCCTCAATATAGCAGATACGAGCGCGGAGAACGAGAGATTCCTATTCATAAGCTCGTAGAGTTATGTAAACTTTACAATGTGACAGCAGACTATATCATTGATCTGACCGATCAGCCAAGACCTATGCCAAAAGACGGCAGGTATTGGGAATATAAAAGTAGCCGCTAACTTTTTGGATTCCAAAAGTGAATACACCTCGTCTATAGACCGGTAAAGAGACTGACTGCCGTAGCTTCATTTTTGTTGGTCATCTTAAAAGTATAGAAATATAGCAGAACATAAATACAATCAGATTTCACTCACGTGCAGAGAAATCATTCTAACAACTAAATTCATTTTTCAACTTTGATCTCACCGTTCTGTGCCTCAAATTCTTCTATACACTTTTGAGCCAAATATTCCATTTGAGAGTTAAATGAACGGCAGTTTTGTTTGGCTATATAAGTAATCTTTGTTAAAATATCCGGCGCAAATCGTACACCAGTCTGAATTCTATCTGTTGCCATGATAACAACCTCCTAACAATTTGATATCATTTTAATAAAAAGATGCTTGACTGTATACCACCATAGTGTTATCGTAATGTTATCTTATAAATGCAAGGAGGTTATTTTCATGACTCATTTTCTCCCCAAACCTTATCAAAAAACCCCCACCACCATCCGCCTCCAAAACGAAACTCTCGCAGCCATCGACCGAAAAAGCTACCTGCTCAATATGAGTCGCAACAAATTCATTTGCCAATGTATCGATTTCGCCATGCAGCACGGGGACTTTCCTCTGCAACAGAGTGATATGAACCCTTCCCATCCAAAATGAAGCGCGTTTGCGCCTGCGTTATACGGCAAACCGGGCTTTACAGATTCCACTGCAAAGCCCGGTTTATCATGGATGATTTTACTCCGCGTACTTCCATTTTACGCCCTGCGGCGTATCCTCCAGAATAATATTGCGTTCTTTCAGTTCGTCGCGGATGCGATCCGCCTCTGCCCAGTTCTTCGCCTTGCGCGCCAAGTTCCGCTGCTCAATGAGCGCTTCAACCTCCGTATCCAGGTTCTTATCCGCCGCGCGGTTGTACACAAGGCCCAGAATACCGCACAGCGTATCGAACAAATCCGATGCGTGTTCGCACAATTTGCGGGAGTGGACACCGGTGGTCACACGCGTATTGATATCGCGCACCAGCTCATACACAGCCGCGAGCGCATCCGCCGTGTTGAGATCGTCGTCCATCGCTTCCTCAAACTGTTTGCGGCGCTCTTCGAGCTTCTCGATCACTGCATCATCGTCCGCGCCTGCTTCTTCCACGGCGTTTTTCAGCGCGAAATCGAGGCTGTCACGGCAGCTGTAAAGCCGGGAAAGAGCCGCCTTGCACTGCTCAATAATATCAATGCTGTAATTGATCGGGCTGCGGTACTGCGAGGAAATCATCAGGTAGCGGATCGGCTCATAGCCGTATTCCTTCGCGACATCGCGCACCGTGAAGAAATTGCCCAGGGATTTGGACATCTTTTGGTTGTCGACATTGATAAAGCCGTTGTGCATCCAGTAATGTGCGAAAGGCACGCCATTGCAGCATTCGCTCTGCGCGATCTCGTTTTCATGGTGCGGGAAGATCAGGTCCTGCCCGCCGCAATGGATATCGATCGTCTCGCCCAGATAGCGGCGCACCATGGCGGAGCACTCGATATGCCAGCCAGGGCGGCCCTGCCCCCACGGGGATTCCCAGCTCGGCTCGCCCGGCTTCGCGGCCTTCCAGAGCGCAAAATCCATCGGCTCCTTTTTGACTTCGCCAAGATTGATGCGTGCGCCTGCCTCGAGCTCCTCCAGCGGCTGGTGGGAGAGCTTGCCGTATTCCGCGAACTTGGCGGGGCTGAAGTACACATCGCCCTGCGCCTCATACGCATAGCCTTTTTCAACCAGCGCGGAGATGATGGCAATAATCTCGTCGATATTTTCCGTCGCCTTCGGATGGATAGTCGCCTCGCGGATATTCATCCCCTTGGCATCCACCCAGAACTCCTTGATATATTTCTCCGACACCTCGGAGAAGGTGAGGCCCTCCTCATTGGCGCGGCGAATGATCTTATCGTCAATATCCGTAAAATTCTGCACAAAATACACCTTGTAGCCCCGATATTCAAGATAACGGCGCAGCACGTCGAAAACGCACAGCGGCCGGGCATTGCCGATGTGGATATAGTTATAAACAGTTGGGCCACAGGCATAGATTTTGACCTCGCCTGGAGTGATGGGGTTAAGCTCCTCTTTTCGCCTGGTCAGCGTATTATAAACTTTCATTGACAACCGCTCCTTTTTGATTGTACTGTCATTTTATAGGATTCCGCCCTCTTTTACAAGAGAAAAAGGGCGCCAACAGTTTACTTTTCTTCCTGCAGCTCTCGTTCCATCTCCGCGTTTTCGCGTTCAAGCTGCTCAATTCTGAGCTTCATACAGCAAAGCTCCTGCGCCACCGGATCGGGCACGTGCACCTGGTCGAGATTGTCCACACGCACGCCATTCAGCTTTACAACCCGCGCGGGTACGCCCACCGCCGTGGAATTCGGTGGAATTTCCTCGAGCACCACCGCACCGGCGGCAATATTGCTGTTTTCCCCCACCTTGAACGGCCCGAGCACCTTCGCGCCCGCACCGATCATCACATTGTTGCCGATCGTCGGATGGCGTTTGCCGGTATCCTTCCCCGTGCCGCCGAGCGTCACGCCCTGATAGAGCGTCACGTCGTCGCCGATCTCCGCCGTCTCACCGATGACCACGCCCGTGCCGTGGTCAATAAAGAAGCGGCGGCCAATCTGTGCGGCGGGATGGATTTCGATTCCGGTCTTATGCGCAGCGCGCTGTGAAATCCATCGCGCGCAGAAAAACAGCTTGTGACGGTAACACCAATTGGCTCGGCGATGCATACGGATCGCCTTCAGGCCAGGATATAAAAACAGCACCTCCAGAGCGCTGCGCGCTGCGGGGTCACGCTCGCGCACACATGCGATATCCTCCTTCAGCTGACGAAACATAAAAATAATCTCCTCCTTGCGGCAAAATTTGCGCAAACAAAAAACCGCCCGCGCGGCCCAAAACGGGCATTCAGCGCAGGCGGATCAACTCTTTCCGCGGTTCCACTGCGATTTCTCTCTCAACGGGTCCGCAAACCCTTTGGCGGTAACGGTGCCTTCCGCACGGGGATACTCGGCTTCTTTTCCCCCCGCGTGCTGACGGGTGCATTTCACATCGGGTGCGCACAAAGGACGCTTGCAGCGAGTGCGTCCTCTCTCTGATGCCGCTTTCCCCGGCTACTTCTCCCGGTAAACGCATTTGAAAATCAATGGATTACTATTATTATATATCAGCAGGTGAAAAAATTCCACCTTTTATTTCGAAGAAAGAGCGGCACAAATCGCCCGTCCGTCTGTCTACTTTGTAAAAGTCACGACCTTTGTGCTTCTCATCAGATAAATCACGCCTGATATGACGGTCAGCGCGGCGGTAATCCACAAAAGGATATTGGAAACGAGCGGAAGTGGGAACGACACGGGCAGAACGCCCATTTCCTGCACCGCTGCCAGCACCATGATGAGGATCGTAAAGGTCATCTGGCTGACGGTTTTCAGCTTTCCCCAGATATTCGCCGGAATCACTACGCCTTCTGCCGAAGCGATCAATCGAACACTCGTCACAGCGAATTCGCGGGTGAGTACGATCATAACGATCCAGATATTACAAAGGCCGAACTGCATAAAGCCGAGCAACGCGGCCGTGGTCAGCATCTTATCCGCCACGGGATCGAGAAGTTTGCCAAAAACGGTGATCTGACCGTTTTTGCGCGCGAGCTTGCCGTCGATGGCGTCTGTGATGGCCGCTGCGCTGAACACGAGCACCGCCCACCAAAAATGATAGGGCAGCCTTTCTGCCAGCAGAACCACTAGGAAAACCGGTGCCAGGATCATGCGCAGGACAGTCAGTTTGTTCGGGGTATTCATGCGGTCAGTCGTCCCTCCAAGCTTAAACGACTTCGCCGATCAGATCATAATCGGAAACGTCGAAAATCTCCACATCAACAAAGTCGCCGTCGTCGAGCGCATAGCCGCAGGTAAAGCGTACCGTGCCGTCAATCTCGGGCGCATCCATCCAGGTGCGGCCCGTATAGCTGTCGGTATAGGCGTCGTAATCCTCCACGACGGCCCGGTAGGTTTTTCCAATGCGCGCGCGGTTATTGGTTTCTACTATATCATACTGATCCTGCAGAATCAACTCTGCACGGTGCTTTTTTATCTCCTCGTCCACCTGGTCCGGGAGTGCGGCGGCAGCCGTTCCCTCCTCCTGCGAATAGGCAAAGCACCCGAGCCGGTCAAATCGGGCCGCCTTTACAAACTCTGCAAGAGAGGTAAACGCCGCTTCATCCTCGCCGGGGAAGCCGGTCATCACAGTCGTGCGCAAAACAATATCCGGGATTCTTTCGCGGATTTTTGCAATCAGCGCCGTCAAGCTCTCCCGCGAGCCCGTGCGATTCATTCGTTTCAAAATCTGTGCGTCGCAGTGCTGCAACGGGATGTCGAGATAATGCAGCACTTTCGGCTGGCGCACTATCGTGTCCAGAAGCTCGTCTGTAATGCGGTCCGGGTAGCAGTAGAGCAGCCGGAGCCATTCGATCCCCTCAATCTCACACAGCCGGTCAAGCAGCGTGGGCAGCATAAGCGAGCCATAGAGATCCTCGCCGTAGCGCGTCGTATCCTGTGCGATGAGGATCAGCTCCTTGACGCCGGAATCCGCCAGCTCGCGCGCCTCCTCCACGATGCTGTCCATCTCGCGGCTGCGGAACGCCCCGCGGATACCGGGGATCGCACAGTAGGTGCAGCAGTTTGAGCAGCCATCCGCGATCTTTAAGTAGGCCCAGTGGGCAGGCGTGGTCAGTATGCGGCGGCCCTCCAGCGGCATATTCTCGCGCGGCGGGAAGGAGGGTTGTGCAGCCCCCTCCAGCGCATCCTCGCAGACTTTGACGATATCGTTGTTTGCGCCGATGCCAATGAGCGCGTCAATCTCCGGGATTTCGTCGAGCACCTCCTGCTGATAGCGCTGGGCAAGACAGCCCGTGACGACCAGACTTTTCAGCGTCCCGTCCTTTTTCAGCTCCGCCATCTCAAGGATGCTGTCAATGGCCTCACGTTTCGCATCCTCAATGAATCCGCAGGTATTGACGATGACGAGATCCGCGTCATACGGATCGTCCGCGAGCAGGAAGCCCGCGTCCTCGAGCTTAGCCAGCATGATTTCGGCATCCACCTGATTCTTTGGGCAGCCGAGGGATACCATTCCGATTTTATAGGCCATTTTACGGTCAGTCCTTTCGGGAAATATAGCATCGGCGAACAGGGGCAACAACGGTTTTGAGGGCGATGCCGAAGACCTCTGCCGGCGTTATCCTCCTCGCCTTCCGGCAAGGAAGGCGTCGTCGTCTGCCTTGCCAAAGGCCCCGGCATTGCCCCAAAACTCCAAAGGACCGCTCCGGCGCCGCAGGGGCGGGTTTGCAAGGCCACAGGGCGAAGGCTGGCTGCCGCCAACCGAGGCCGAGAACGCGGCAAACGTGGCTTTGCGGCTGCCGGGCGGCGCTGTTTC
>DAWDUP010000008.1:0-11818 GCA_052346825.1 Candidatus Fimivicinus sp.
TACCAGATCACCCACGCCGGGCGAGAGCGGCTGAAAGTGCTCACGGAAGCTTATGAGGAAGCCCACAAGGGCTACGAAACCTACCTTGCCGCACTTGGTGGCTGCCTTCCGCATCAGTGAATTAAAACACCATTGCGCCCCGGACAAGCAAGCTATTTGCCCAGGGCGCAATGTCGTCAGGATAGGAACCCGGTGCGCAAGAGGAATGGGGGGACGCGCATTGGTTCCTCTGGTTTTTCAATCGTCAACATCTGAAAACAGCCAAAAAGAGAGGAATAAATTGAAAAAACACCGCCAAAAGTGATTTTGACGGTGTTTTTTATATATTTTTTCCAGTTTATGCTTGACAATGGTTGACCGGCAGTTTATAATAAACTACTGCATATAATGGCGTTTTGTCTGCCCGGCCTTCTTTTTATCAACTGGATTGTACCATGTTCTGCACAAAAATGCAAGGCCTTTTGACAATGATTTATACCAGTTTTATGCGGGGCCCTGCGTAAGCATTCCTCTTTGCTTACGTTTCCCCGGATAAGACGAACCAATACCCTCGGGGACAAAAAAAGAACGGAGTGATGAGCCTATGGTGAAAGTGAAACCGGTTCAGCTTGGCAACAATACCCGCATGAGCTTCGGGCGGATCAACGAGGTCATGGAGATGCCCAATCTCATCGAGGTGCAGAAGAATTCCTACCAGTGGTTCTTGAACGAAGGGCTCAAGGAGGTCTTCCGCGATATTGCGGAGATCACGGATTACACCGGTAATCTCGTGCTGGATTTTGTCGGCTACCGTATGGACGATCAGCCGAAATATACCGTTGCGGAGTGCAAGGAACGCGACGCGACCTATGCCGCTCCCATGCGCGTGCGCGCAAGGCTCATCAATAAGGAAACGGGAGAGATCAAGGAGAACGAGGTTTACATGGGCGATTTTCCGCTCATGACGGACAGCGGCACCTTTGTCATCAACGGCGCGGAGCGCGTCATTGTCTCCCAGCTCGTGCGTTCCCCTGGTGTGTATTACGGCATGAGCCGCGATAAGACCGGCAAAAAGCTTTTTACCTCCACGATTATCCCGAACCGCGGCGCGTGGCTCGAGTATGAAACGGATCAGAACGACGTGTTCTATGTCCGCATTGATAAAAACCGCAAGATCCCGATCACAACCTTTATCCGCGCTTTAGGCCTTGGCAGCGATGCGGAGATCCTCGAATATTTCGGCAATGACGATCGTATCGTCGCCACCCTCGAAAAAGAGCGCGATACCCGCGAGGCAACGCAGAACACGGAGGAAGCCCTGCTTGCCGTTTACCGCAAGCTGCGCCCCGGTGAGCCGCCCGCAGTGGAGACCGCGCAGGCGCATATCGACGGCCTGTTTTTCGATGCGCACCGCTACGATCTCTCCCGCGTTGGGCGCTATAAATATAATAAGAAGCTTGGTATTTCCGCGCGTCTGGCGGGCAATAAGCTCATGCAGCCCATTGCAAGCCCGGCCACCGGCGAGCTGCTCGCAGAGGCGGGGGAGACCGTCACGCGCGAGAAGGCCTACGAGATTGAGCAGGCTGGCGTGAGCGTCGCCTATCTCGATGTGGAGGGCAAGGAGATCAAGGTGATCTCCAACGGCATGGTCGATATCGGCGGCTATGTGGATTTCCCGGAGGACGAGCTGGAGGATATCGGCATCAATGAAAAGGTGCGCTTCACCGTTCTGATGGAAATTCTCGAAAAGTGCGGCGACGACAGGGACGCCCTCTTCACAGAGCTGAAAAACCGTTGTGACGATCTGATTCCGAAGCATATCACAATTGATGATATTTTCTCTTCCATCAATTATCTCGATTGCCTTGCCAACGACATCGGCACGACGGACGATATCGATCATTTGGGTAACCGCCGCATCCGTTCCGTGGGTGAATTGCTGCAGAATCAATTCCGCATCGGATTTACCCGCATGGAGCGCGTGGTGCGCGAGCGCATGACGACCCTCCAGGCGCAGGACAGCGCAACGGTTACCCCGCAGGCGCTGATCAATATCCGCCCTGTGCTCGCGGCGATCAAGGAATTTTTTGGCTCCTCGCCGCTGTCCCAGTTCATGGATCAGCCGAACCCGTTGGCGGAGTTGACGCATAAACGCCGTCTTTCCGCCCTCGGCCCCGGCGGCCTCTCCAGGGACCGTGCCGGATTCGAGGTGCGTGACGTACACTACAGCCACTATGGCCGCATGTGCCCGATCGAGACGCCGGAAGGCCCGAACATCGGCTTGATTTCCTATCTCGCGACCTTTGCGAGGATCAATAAATACGGCTTCATCGAAGCGCCATTCCGCCGCGTGGACAAGGAGACGGGCGTGGTGCTCGACGAAGTGGTCTATATGACAGCGGACGTGGAGGATGATTATATCGTCGCCCAGGCCAATGAGCCGCTTGATGAAAATGGGCGCTTCGCCCGCGCGAAGGTCAACGCCCGTTACCGTGACGAGTTTCTGGAAATTGAGAGCTCGAAGGCGGACTTTATGGACGTTTCTCCGAAGATGGTTGTCTCCGTAGCCACGGCGATGATTCCCTTCCTCGAAAACGACGACGCGAACCGTGCGCTGATGGGTGCGAACATGCAGCGGCAGGCCGTTCCGCTGTTAAAAACGGAATCGCCTATCGTCGGCACCGGTATGGAATATAAAGCAGCAGTCGATTCTGGTGTTACGGTGCTTGCCAAGCGCGCCGGCACAGTCACACATGTCAGCGCGAAAAAGATTGAAATCAAGCCCGACGATCAGAAGGACGATCTGGACATCGATACCTACGATGTCATCAAATTTATGCGCTCCAACCAAGGCACCTGCATCAACCAGAGGCCCATCGTCTCCCGCGGCCAGCATGTTGTGGAGCATGAGGTTATCGCAGACGGTCCCGCCACCTCCAACGGTGAGATCAGCCTCGGCAAAAACGTGCTCATCGGCTTTATGACTTGGGAAGGCTACAATTATGAGGATGCGGTCCTCATCAATGAAAAGATCGTACGCGACGACGTATTCACCTCAATTCACATTGAGGAATATGAGACGGAAGCGCGCGACACAAAGCTTGGGCCGGAAGAAATCACCCGCGACATCCCGAATGTCGGCGAGGACGCGCTCAAGGATCTCGATGAGTTCGGTGTGATCCGCGTTGGCGCAGAGGTCCATTCTGGCGACATCCTTGTCGGCAAGGTAACGCCCAAGGGCGAGACAGAGCTCACCGCCGAGGAGCGCCTGCTGCGCGCCATCTTCGGCGAAAAGGCGCGTGAGGTGCGCGATACCTCCCTGCGCGTGCCGCATGGAGAATACGGCATCGTGGTGGATGTGGAGGAATTCACTAGGGCCAACAGCGATGAGCTGAGCCCTGGCGTCAATAAAGTGGTGCGCTGCCATATTGCGCAGAAGAGAAAGATTTCCGTCGGCGACAAGATGGCTGGCCGCCACGGCAACAAGGGCGTTGTATCCCGCATTCTGCCACAGGAGGATATGCCCTTCCTGCCCGACGGCACACCGCTCGATATCATCCTAAATCCTCTGGGCGTCCCGTCCCGAATGAATATCGGCCAGGTGCTGGAAGTGCACCTCGGCTATGCGGCAAAGGCGCTCGGCTGGAAGATCATGACCCCGGTTTTCGACGGTGCGCATGAGGCGGACATCCGCGATGCGCTGCGGGAAGCGGGCCTGCGCGAGGATGGCAAAGCCATCCTGTACGATGGCCGCACCGGCCGCCAGTTCGATAACCCCATTACGGTCGGCGTGATGTACTTCTTAAAGCTGCACCATCTGGTTGACGATAAGATCCATGCGCGCTCCACCGGCCCGTATTCGCTGGTGACGCAGCAGCCGCTCGGCGGTAAGGCCCAGTTCGGCGGCCAGCGCTTTGGCGAGATGGAGGTCTGGGCGCTCGAAGCCTACGGCGCCGCTTATACCCTGCAGGAGATCCTGACGGTCAAGTCCGACGATGTAGTCGGCCGTGTGAAGACCTATGAATCCATCGTTAAAGGGCAGAATGTGCCGAAGCCCGGCGTTCCGGAGTCGTTCAAGGTGCTCATTAAGGAGTTGCAGAGCCTTGGCCTGGACGTTAAGGTCCTGGATAAGGATGAAAATGAAATCGACCTCAAGCAGAATTTTGACGGCGATGAGCCCAGCTTCAGCACCGCAGACGAGGATGTTTTCCGTGAGGTCAACGATATGGATTCCGCGGAGGGCTTTGGCGTAGAGGGCGAAGGGATCGACCTCGAAGAAGCCGCCGACTCCGAGGGCAACAGTGCGCAGGAGGAAGATCCCTTTGAAGAAGAGGAGCTCTTCGAGCCTGACGAAATGCTCGACGATTACGACGACTGACGGTTTTGACAGGAGCGGGGATGCCAGCCGGAAAGGGCGGCTGGCATCCTCTGAGGGAAACGCAGGACGCTGTACCCGGTCAAACCGGTTTCCCAAGCAGGAAAACGCCCTTTTTCAATTCGGTTTCGCGCCCCACTTCCCGGCATGAAACCAGAAAGAAAGGCATGTGATCTTTCCATGGAAAATATCACCTTTGAATCCATCAAAATCGGTCTGGCATCGCCTGATAAGATCCGCGAATGGTCCTATGGCGAGGTCAAGAAGCCGGAAACAATTAATTACCGCACCCTGAAGCCCGAGCGTGACGGCCTGTTTTGTGAGCGCATTTTTGGCCCCACAAAGGACTGGGAATGCCATTGTGGTAAATATAAACGCATCCGTTATAAGGGGAAAATTTGCGAACGTTGCGGTGTTGAAATCACGAAGAATAAGGTCCGCCGTGAGCGCATGGGCCATATTGAGCTGGCGGCGCCAGTTTCACATATCTGGTATTTCAAGGGCATCCCGTCCCGCATGGGCCTGATGCTGGATATCTCTCCCCGCATTTTGGAAAAAATCCTGTATTTTGCTCTTTATATCGTGATCGATCCCGGCGATACGCCGCTGCAGAAGATGCAGACCCTGAGCGAAAAAGAATATGCGGATATGCGCGAAAAGTATGAAGACGAATTCCGCGCCGGTATGGGCGCGGAGGCCATCCAGGAGCTGCTCGCGGAAATTGATGTGGAGGTACTCGCCAAGGAGCTGCGCGAGGAGCTCGAGACGGCGACCGGCCAGAAAAAGGCGCGTATCCTCAAGCGCCTTGAGGTGGTGGAGGCGTTCCATCAATCCGGCAACCGTCCGGAATGGATGATCCTCAATGTGATCCCGGTCATCCCACCTGATATTCGCCCGATGGTACAGCTGGAAGGCGGTCGCTTTGCAACCTCCGACTTAAACGACCTGTACCGCCGTGTCATCAACCGCAATAACCGCTTGAAAAGGCTTTTGGAGCTGCATGCGCCCGATATTATTGTCCGCAATGAAAAGCGCATGCTGCAGGAGGCTGTGGATGCCCTCATCGATAACGGCCGCCGTGGCCGTCCTGTAACAGGCCCGAATAACCGCCCGCTGAAATCTCTGTCCGACATGCTCAAGGGCAAACAGGGCCGTTTCCGCCAGAATCTGCTCGGCAAGCGCGTCGACTATTCCGGCCGTTCCGTGATCGTCGTCGGCCCGGAGCTTAAGCTCTACCAGTGCGGTTTGCCCAAGGAGATGGCGCTCGAGCTGTTCAAGCCCTTTGTCATGAAGCGGCTGGTCGAAACCAATAAGGCCAATAATATCAAATCTGCCCGCAAGATGGTCGAGCGCGCGAAGACTGAGGTCTGGGATGCGCTGGAGATCGTCATCAAGGATCATCCCGTTATGCTCAACCGCGCGCCCACGCTGCACAGGCTTGGCATCCAGGCGTTTGAGCCTGTTCTCGTAGAAGGCCGTGCAATTAAGCTGCATCCGCTGGTATGCACCGCCTTCAACGCGGACTTCGATGGCGACCAGATGGCCGTTCATGTGCCGCTGTCCGCAGAGGCGCAGGCGGAGGCCCGCTTCCTGATGCTGGCGGCCAACAACCTGCTCAAGCCCTCCGATGGAAAGCCCGTTGCCGTGCCGACGCAGGACATGGTCCTTGGCTCTTATTATCTGACGCTGATGAAGCCTGGCGAGCCGGGCGAGGGCAAGTGCTTCCGCGATGTCAATGAGGCGATTATGGCCTATGATGCGGGTTCCATTGGCCTGCATTCCAAAATCAAAATCCGTATGACCCGCGAAATCGATGGTGAGGAGTGCACTCAGCTTTATGAGACCACGCTGGGCCGCGTGATTTTCAATGATCCGATCCCGCAGGATCTCGGCTTTGTGGACCGCAGCGATCCAGCGAACGCCTTCAGGCTGGAGGTTGAATTCCTGGTCAATAAAAAGATGCTTGGCAAGATTATCGACAAGTGCATCAAGGTGCACGGTACAGCAGTCACCGCCGAAATGCTCGACCGTATCAAGGCGCAGGGCTATAAATATTCCACGCAGAGTGGCATCACCGTCGCGGTCTGCGACGCAACCATCCCGCCGAAGAAGGCGGAGTTCCTTGCCGAGGCGGAGGAGAAGGTCGATAAGATCAATGCAAACTTCCAGCGCGGCTTTATCTCGAACGCAGAGCGCTCCCGCCATGTGATCAAGGTATGGGAGGACTGCACGAAGAAGGTTTCTTCGGAGCTGACCGCGAATCTTGACCACTACAATCCCATCTATATGATGGTCGATTCCGGCGCCCGCGGCTCCGACAGTCAGCTGCGGCAGCTTGCTGGTATGCGCGGCCTGATCGCCAATACGGCGGGCCATACGATCGAGGTCCCCATCCGCGCGAACTATCGTGAGGGCCTGAACGTTCTCGAATACTTTATCTCCTCCCGCGGCGCCCGGAAAGGCCTGGCCGATACGGCGTTGCGTACGGCGGACTCCGGTTACCTGACCCGCCGCCTGGTCGACGTCTCGCAGGACGTTATCATTCGCGAGGAGGACTGCCACTGCACGGATGGCCTTGAGATTTATGATATCAAGGACGGCAATGAGTTGATCGAGAGCCTGACGGAGCGCCTGACGGGCCGCTTCCTGGTGGAAGACCTCTACGACGAAAAGTCCGGAGAGCTCATCATGAGCAGGGATAAGATGATCAAGGAATCCGACGCGGAGCGCATCGTTGCCTCCGGTGTGACTAGGATTAAGATCCGCTCTCTGCTGACCTGCCAATCCAAGCACGGCGTATGCATCAAGTGCTACGGTGCGAACCTTGCTACGGGTGATCCGGTCACCGTGGGCGAGGCAGTCGGCATTATCGCCGCCCAGTCTATCGGCGAGCCTGGCACACAGCTGACCATGCGTACGTTCCATACCGGTGGTGTTACCTCTTCCGCCGATATCACACAGGGCCTTCCCCGTGTTGAGGAGCTGTTTGAGGCGCGCAAGCCCAAGCACCTTGCGATCATCAGCGAAATCGGCGGCGTGGTTTCGCTGCAGGAGATCAAGAAGTCGCAGCACGTCGTCGTTACCGATATGGAAAATCACGATGAGCGCAGCTATCTGATCCCTTATGGTTCCCGCTTGCGCGTAGAGGAAGGCCAGACCATCGAAAAGGGCGAGATCATCACGGAAGGCTCTGTCAATCCGCATGATGTGCTCGCGGTACGCGGTGTGGATGCCGTGCATAACTACCTCATCCGCGAAGTGCAGCGCGTTTACCGGATGCAGGGTGTTGATATCAACGATAAGCATATTGAGGTGATCGTCCGCCAGATGATGAAGAAGGTCCGCGTGGCCGACGCAGGGGATACCACGCTCCTGCCTGGCGCAACGATTGATAAGAGCGAGTTAATCGCGCAGAATGAGGCAGTCCGCGACCGCGCGGCTGAAACCGGGGAAGCGCTGCAGGAAGCAACCGTCCAGCCCGTGCTGCTCGGTATTACGAAGGCCTCCCTTGCGACGGATTCCTTCCTCTCCGCCGCCTCCTTCCAGGAGACAACCCGCGTGCTGACCGATGCTGCCATCAAGGGCAAGAGCGATCCGCTGCTGGGCCTGAAGGAAAACGTCATCATCGGCAAGCTCCTTCCGTCTGGTACCGGCATGAAGTGCTACAGCGACGTTGAGGTCGTACCCGTCCCGCAGGAGATGCCGGAGGAGCCTGCGGAGATGGATGGGGAAGCGGTTTAAGAATTAAGAAAAATATAGTTTTGCATTTTAAACAAAACTTTTTTCTAATTTGTCCTTTCTTCCTCGTATCAGAGGCCAGCGGACGCTTGACAAAGCTTGCCTTTACGTGCTAGAATCTTTAATCGTGTGAATCTGTTTTTTAAATTTTTCTTAGGTGTTATGGGGCTGTTTTGCAGCCCCCTGCACATAGATTGAGATCCATTGAATACCAGGAGGTGAAAGAAACTTGCCAACCTTTAACCAACTTGTCCGTAATGGACGGGAGACGACGGAGAAAAAGGCGAAGGCGCCTGCTCTTCTCAAGGGGCTCAACTCCAAGAAGAACGTTATGACCGATAAGGATTCCCCGCAAAAGCGCGGTGTCTGCACAGCGGTCAAAACGATCACGCCGAAAAAGCCGAACTCTGCGCTTCGTAAAATTGCAAGGGTGCGTCTGACCAATGGAATCGAGGTTACCGCCTATATTCCCGGCGTCGGCCATAACCTGCAGGAGCACAGCGTTGTCCTCATCCGCGGCGGCCGTGTGAAGGACCTTCCCGGCGTGCGTTACCATATCGTGCGCGGGACTCTCGACACGCAGGGCGTTTCCGGCAGGATGCAGGCGCGCTCCAAGTACGGCGCAAAGCGCCCAAAGGCTGCCAAAAAGTAATCCAGCATAGAGGCTGGAATGTAACAGACAAATCTTCTTGCAGGCTACAGGCGGCTTACCGCCTTGCAACCAGTGAGAGTGTATCATATAGATATGCCTCTCATTGGCGCCACGGGAATTTTGTCACTCGAGTACCGATGATATCATTTTTATGAAGGAGGGAAGCGAAGTGCCAAGAAGAGGCCAGATCGCAAAGCGTGATGTTTTGCCCGATCCGCTTTACAATTCAAAGCTTGTAACACGGCTTATCAATAGTGTTATGTATGATGGCAAAAAGGGTGTTGCCCAGAAGATCGTTTACGACGCCTTTGAAATCATCAAGGAAAAGACCGGCAAGGAGCCCCTTGAGGTCTTTGAAGCCGCGATGGAGAATGTAATGCCTGTTCTCGAGGTTAAGGCCCGCCGTGTCGGCGGCGCTACCTATCAGGTGCCCATCGAGGTTCGCCCCGAGCGCCGTCAGACGCTGGGCCTGCGCTGGATTACGCTGTATAGCCGCCAGCGCTCCGAGCGGACGATGAAGGAACGGCTTGCAAACGAGATCATGGATGCAGTCAATTCCACCGGTTCCGCTTTCAAAAAGCGCGAAGATACGCACAAGATGGCAGAAGCCAACAAGGCGTTTGCACACTTCCGCTGGTAAGAACACACCTGCGCTGCAGCTTTGCGTGCGCGGGGGCACGGTGCCCGTGTGTGTCCTGATTTAGGGCATACACGCACGCCGGCCGCAGGTTTCAATTCTTTTGCGCCGTGCCGCGCGCATGGCAATTGGAGGTTTATATGCCAAGGCAGGTATCATTACAGCTCACCAGAAACATTGGTATCATGGCCCATATCGACGCCGGCAAAACGACGACGACGGAGCGCATCCTGTTCTACACGGGCGTTAACCACAAGATCGGTGAAACGCACGACGGCGATGCGACCATGGACTGGATGGAGCAGGAGCAGGAGAGGGGTATTACCATCACCTCCGCCGCTACCACCTGTTTCTGGAAAGGGCATCGTATCAATATTATCGACACCCCCGGTCACGTGGACTTTACCGTTGAGGTTGAGCGTTCCCTGCGCGTGCTCGACGGTTCTGTCACGGTTTTCTGCGCCAAGGGCGGTGTGGAGCCCCAGTCCGAGACCGTTTGGCGCCAGGCGGACAAGTACCATGTGCCGCGCATGGCCTATGTCAATAAGATGGATATCATGGGCGCCAATTTCTACAATGTTGTCGACATGATGAAGGACCGCTTAAAGTGCAACGCGGTGCCGATCCAGCTTCCCATCGGCTCGGAATCCGAATTCCGCGGCATCATCGACCTTGTCACCATGCGTGCGGAAATGTACTATGACGACAAGGGCCTCGACGTCCGCGATGAGGACATCCCGGAGGATCTGCGTGAGCTCGCAGAAAAGTATCACACGGAGCTCATGGAGCATGTCGCTGAGCAGGATGAAGCGCTGCTTGAGAAATATCTTGGCGGCGAGGAGCTGACGGTCGAGGAAATCAAGGATTGCATCCGCAAGTCCACCATCGCCAACGAGATGGTGCCGGTTCTGTGCGGCACCTCTTACCGTAATAAGGGCGTGCAGATGCTTCTTGATGCGATCGTAGACTTTATGCCCGCGCCGACGGATGTTCCTGATATCCGGGGCACCAATCCGGAGACGGGAGAGGAGGAGGACCGTAAGTCCTCAGATGACGAACCGTTTTCCGCACTCGCCTTTAAGATCGCGACCGACCCGTATGTTGGTAAGCTTTGCTTCTTCCGCGTTTATTCCGGTACGGTTGATGCGGGCAGCACGGTCTATAACTCCGTGAAGGACAATAACGAGCGCATGGGCCGCATCCTGCAGATGCATGCCAATCACCGTCAGGATATCGAATGTGTCTATGCCGGCGATATTGCCGCTGCGGTAGGCCTGAAGAATACGACGACGGGCGATACGCTGTGCGATGCGAAGCATCCGATCGTTTTGGAATCCATGGAATTCCCGGAGCCGGTCATCCGTGTGGCCATCGAGCCGAAGACGAAGGCTGGCCAGGAGAAGATGGGCATTGCCCTCGCAAAGCTCGCGGAGGAGGATCCTACCTTCCGCTGCTATACGGACGAGGAGACAGGCCAGACGATCATCGCCGGTATGGGCGAGCTGCATCTGGAGATCATCGTCGACCGTATGTTGCGTGAGTTTAAGGTGGAGGCTAATGTCGGCAAGCCGCAGGTTGCCTATCGTGAGACGATCACGAAGGAAGCTGACGTCGACATGAAATATGCGCGCCAGTCCGGCGGACGCGGTCAGTATGGTCATGTCAAGATCCGCATCGAGCCCAATCCGCAGAAGGGTTATGAATTCGTCAACGCCGTTGTCGGCGGCGCGATCCCGAAGGAATATATCGGCCCGGCAGAACAGGGTATTAAGGGCGCAATGCTGTCCGGTGTGCTCGCGGGCTTCAATGTTGTCGACGTAAAGGTTACTCTCTACGACGGTTCTTATCATGAGGTTGACTCCTCGGAGATGGCCTTTAAGATCGCCGGTTCCATGGCCTTCAAGGAGGCGATGCGCAAGGCGGCACCGGTTCTGATGGAGCCGATTATGAAGGTAAGCGTTACCGTGCCAGATGATTATCTTGGCGACGTCATCGGCGATATTAACTCCCGCCGTGGTCTCATGCAGGGGATGGAGACTCGCAACGGCGCAACGCAGGTCAATGCCTTTGTGCCGCTGTCGAATATGTTCGGCTATGCGACCGACCTTCGCTCCAAAACGCAGGGGCGCGGTCAGTATGTGATGGAGCCGAGCCACTATACAGAGGTTCCAAAATCTATTGCTGACACGATCATCAGCTCCCGTGCGAAGGTAGTCGAAGAATAATTTTCTCAAAACACTTGAAATCCCTTTTGGGAATTGATAGAATACCCCTGAATAGCCTGTTTTTATAAAACAGTATTTTATTAAGCTTCTATGATAAAAGGAGGAACATCCAATGGCAAAGCAGCATTTCGAAAGAACCAAGCCCCATGTAAACATTGGTACCATTGGCCACGTCGACCATGGTAAGACCACTCTGACGGCGGCGATCACCA
>DAWDUP010000008.1:11828-29706 GCA_052346825.1 Candidatus Fimivicinus sp.
ATCACCAAGACCCTCGCAATGAAGGGCGAAGCCGATTTCGTTGATTACGCGAATATCGATAAGGCTCCTGAAGAGCGCGAGCGCGGCATCACGATCAACACCGCTCACGTTGAGTATGAGACCGCTACCCGTCACTATGCACACGTTGACTGCCCCGGCCATGCCGACTATATCAAGAACATGATCACCGGCGCGGCGCAGATGGACGGCGCGATCCTTGTTATCGCGGCGACCGATGGCCCGATGGCGCAGACGAAGGAGCACCTTCTGCTTGCCCGTCAGGTTGGCGTGCCCTATATCATCGTTTTCATGAACAAGTGCGATCAGGTTGATGATCCGGAGCTGCTCGAGCTTGTTGAAATGGAAATCCGTGAGACGCTCGACGAGTATGAATTCCCGGGCGACGACACCCCAATCATCCGTGGTTCCGCTCTGAAGGCTCTTGAGTATAGCGGAAGCGATGTTGACGCTCCGGAGCTTAAGTGCATCTGGGAGCTGATGGATGCTGTTGATAGCTATATCCCGACGCCGGACCGCAAGGCGGACCAGCCCTTCCTGATGCCTGTTGAGGATGTCTTCACCATTACCGGACGCGGCACCGTTGCCACCGGCAGGGTTGAGCGCGGCCAACTGAAGACTGGTGAGGAAGTTGAGATCGTCGGCCTGAAGGACGAGAAGAAGAAGACAGTTGTTACCGGTATCGAAATGTTCCGCAAGATCCTCGACTATGCCGAGGCTGGCGATAACATCGGCGCCCTGCTTCGCGGCATTCAGCGGAATGAAATCGAGCGCGGCCAGGTGCTGTCCAAGCCCGGTTCCATCCATCCGCACACAAAGTTCCGCGGCCAGGTTTATGTCCTGACCAAGGATGAAGGCGGCCGTCACACTCCGTTCTTCAACAATTATCGCCCGCAGTTCTATTTCCGCACCACCGACGTTACCGGTATCATCGCTCTGCCCGAAGGCACTGAGATGTGCATGCCCGGCGATAACGTCGAGATGGATGTTGAGCTGATTACCCCCATCGCCATCGAGGAAGGCCTTCGCTTCGCGATCCGTGAGGGCGGCCGTACGGTTGGTTCGGGCGTTGTCATCAAGATCAACGAATAAGTTTTTCTGTTCAAAACACCGCAGCAATGGAATGATTGTTTGCGGCAGGAGCGGCTCAGGCAGACGATTGGTCTTGCCTGAGCCGTTTTTCTTTTTGTATGGAAACGTGCCTTCGCCTTGAATTTTCCTCTCCGCTATGCTATGATAATCTCATACAGAATGGTGAGAAATCCGGATGCCTGCCCACAGAGGGAAAAGCATCCGGTTTCCGTATTCTCTGCGAACTCTTTACGAAAAGCGGATAATCAAGATTGGGGCAGGGGAAAACGCCTGACACTTTTGGCGCGGCATGGCCGGGATCCGGCTTCGCTAAAATCCTTGAACTTTCCCAATATTTGTGAAAAGGATGGTCATGAAGGATGGGAATTCTGTATTTGGTGATTCCGTGCTATAACGAGGAAGCAGTCATTGAACATACGGTGGAAGAGCTCACGCCGATTCTGGAGGATTTGCGTCAGAAGGCGAAGATTGCTTTCGAGAGCCGGATTTTGCTGGTGGACGACGGCAGCAGGGATACCACCTGGGAGAAAATCGAGGCGTTGCATCAGGTGAACCCCTTTGTCTGCGGCTTGAAGCTTGCACATAACCGAGGCCATCAGAACGCGTTGATGGCAGGGCTGATGGAGGCGCGTCATTATTGTGACTGTGCGGTGTCAATGGATGCAGATTTGCAGGACGATATCCATGCCCTGGAGGAATTTATCGACAAATTTAATGCGGGGACTGACATCGTTTACGGCGTGCGCAATAAGAGGGATACGGATACCTGTTTCAAACGGACGACTGCGCTTGGCTTTTATAAGGTGATGCACCTGCTTGGTGTGGATACGGTTTATAACCATGCGGACTATCGCTTGATGAGCAGGCGTGCGCTTGACGCGCTCTCTGAATACAAAGAGGTGAACCTCTTTTTGCGCGGTATCGTCCCCCTGATCGGGTATTCGACGGATTATGTGTATTACGACCGCAGCGAACGCTATGCGGGGGAATCGAAGTATCCGTTGTGCAAGATGCTTTCCTTTGCGATGGATGGAATTACCTCCTTCAGCGTGCGGCCCCTGCGGATGATTTCCGTGGCAGGTATCCTGATTGGCTGTTTGAGCGTGCTGGGCCTGCTATATGCGCTGATTTCCAAGCTTTGCGGCGTTGCGGTCAGCGGTTGGACGGCAATCGTCTGCTCGATCTGGCTGCTCGGGGGAATTCAGCTTTTCTGTACGGGCGTGGTTGGGGAGTATATCGGCAAGATTTACAGCGAAGTCAAGGCGCGTCCCCGGTATCGGGTTGAAACCTTTCTCAAAAAGTAACCATTGGCATTTTTAGAAAAGATTTTACATAGTTTAGGCGGTGCAGAATGACTCAGGAGCAATTGCTGGCCCTGCGCAGGCAGGTTATGGAAAAAGAATTTTCGCGCATGAATCCCATGCAAAAGGAGGCCGTTTTTACAACCGAAGGCCCCCTGCTGATTCTGGCAGGTGCGGGCAGCGGAAAGACGACGGTGCTTGTCAACCGGATTGCCAATATTGTGAAATACGGCTGCGCGTATTTTTCACAGGAGGTTCCGGAAGCCCTGACGGATGAGGATGTCCGGATGCTGGAGGAATACCGCGACGGCGTGCGGGAATATACTTATGAAATTGCGGATCTTCTGGCTGTCCGCCCTGCAAAGCCGTGGCAGATCCTTGCGATTACGTTTACCAATAAGGCAGCAGGCGAGCTCAAGGAGCGGCTGGAGGCGATGCTCGGCCCGGAGGGGCAGGATGTATGGGCAAGCACCTTCCATTCCGCCTGTGCGCGTATCCTGCGGCGGGACGGGGAGAGCCTCGGCTATACGAGCCATTTTACGATTTATGATACGGACGATTCCAAGCGCGTCATGAAGGAATGCCAGAGGCTGCTGGGGATCGACGACAAAATGCTCTCCCATAAGACGCTCCTGCATGAGATCAGCCATGCGAAGGACAGCCTGATTTCACCAGAGGAATACCTGAAGGATGTGGGCGACGACGTGCGCCTGCGGAAGATCGGTGAAGCCTACCGGCTCTATGAGAAGCTGCTTCGGGATGCGGACGCGATGGACTTCGACGATATCATCGTTAACACAGTAAAGCTGCTGGAAGAGAATGAGGAGGTGCGCACCCGCTATCAGAACCGCTTCCGCTATGTAATGGTCGACGAGTATCAGGATACCAACCATGCGCAGTACAGGCTCACCAGCCTTCTGGCCGGCGGCAGCGACAACCTCTGCGTGGTCGGTGACGACGACCAGAGTATTTACCGCTTCCGCGGCGCAACGATTGAAAATATCCTCTCTTTCGAGCAGCAGTATCAAAAGGCGAAGGTGATCCGTCTCGAACAGAATTACCGCTCCACGCAGAATATTCTGGACGCGGCCAATGCCGTGATCGCCCATAATACCGAGCGAAAGGGCAAAAATCTTTGGACTGCCAATGGCGCCGGGGAAAAAATCGTCGTGGATAACGCCTTTGACGAGCAGGAGGAGAGCACCTTTATCGCAGATACCATCATGGATTCTGTCAGGCAGGGGAAAAAGTGGAGTGACCATGCGGTGCTTTACCGGATGAACGCTCAGTCGAACGCGATTGAGCGCACCTTCGTGCGCATGGGCGTGCCCTACCGCGTGATCGGCGGGCACCGCTTCTATGAGCGCAAGGAGATTCGGGATGCGCTCGCGTATCTCTCCGTCATCAGCAATCCTGCGGATAATATCCGTCTGCGCCGGATCATCAATGAGCCCAAGCGCGGCATTGGCGTGACGACCATCAACCACGCTGCCCAAATCGCGGCGGGGTTAGGCCTGAGCATCTATGAGGTCATCTCCCATGCGGATGAATATGAGCTGCTCGTGCGGGCGGCGCCGCGCCTGCGGGCTTTTACCCAGATCATTGATGGCCTGATTGAGGCGGCGGAGGAGCTGCCGCTCAATGAGCTGTTTGAGCGCGCGATGCGGGAGACGGGCTATCTGGATTCCCTAGCGCTGGACCGGGAGACCTATCAGGACCGTCTGGAGAATATTCAGGAGCTTTCCTCCAACCTGCTGCGTTACAGCGAGGAAAACGAGGATGGCGACTTAAACGGCTTTCTCGAAGAGGTCGCATTGATGACCGATATCGATAATTATAATGAGCAGGCGGATACCGTCGTCCTCATGACACTGCATTCCGCCAAGGGCCTGGAATTTCCCGTGGTGTTTATCCCGGGTATGGAGCGAGGCATTTTCCCCGGAATCCAGTCGCTGTATGCCGCCAGCGAGATGGAGGAGGAGCGCAGGCTTGCCTATGTAGGCATTACCCGCGCCAAGGAGCGGTTGTATCTGACCCATGCGCGCACACGTATGCTCTACGGTAGCACAAGCCACAATGCTCCCTCGCCGTTTCTGGAGGAGATTCCGCCGGAGCTCATGGAGGAGAAGCGCAAGGTCGTGATGCCGCAGCCGAAATCCCCGGTGGCACAGCGCTCTGCAAAGCCGAAAAAGAGCTTTGACCATTCCTTCGGGCCGGCGGTACAAAAGCCGTCTGCCCCTGCAGGCTCCTATCATGTCGGCGATACGGTGGGGCACAAGCTCTTCGGCACGGGAGTAGTGCTGTCCGCCCAGCCGATGGGCAACGATACGCTGCTGGAGATCGCCTTTGACAAGGCGGGCACCAAAAAGCTGATGGCCAATTTCGCGCGTTTAACAAAGGGCTGAGGGCAGGGAAAACGGCTTATATTGTTTTTATGCACAGCAAAAATGAGGGCCGTACGCCCGCAATGCAAATATTTATGGTAGATTCGCCGCGGTATGCAAAAAGATGCGTGCTGCGGTGAATTCTTTTATCGTCTTTATTGACAATTTGGATGAATTCATGTAATCTTTTTTAGGAGAGATTGTAGGAAAGAGGGAGAGCTTTATGAAACAAAAGTGCAAGCGGGTGCTGTGTGTGCTTCTGACGCTGCTTCTGCTGCTGGGGTGCTCCTCGGCAGCTTTTGCGGCAAATTCCTGTGCGTGTGGGACGGCTCCGCTGATCGTTGTTACCGGCATGAACGCATGGCCTCTGGTATTGAATGCAGGTACGGATCAGGAGAAGCAGGTATTTGCGCCCGATACGCAGGCGATCCTGAAGCTCGTCGGACAAATCGCGGGGCCTGTGGCGCGGTTTGCCGTGACAAAGGATTATGATAAGCTCGGCGATGATATCCTGCCGGCGGTCTATGCGCTCTTCGAGCCGCTTGCCTGCAATGCGGCTGGAGGCAGCCGCTATGCCGTCACAACCACGGTATATCCGGAATCTATGGCGCACTATCCGGAGTTTGTCAATGAGGAGGGCTATCTGACCAACGAGCCTGCGCTGGTACGCGCTGCCGCACAGAAAATTGGCGCCGATCATGTCTACTATTTCAATTACGACTGGCGGCTCGATCCCATGGAGCATGCGAAGGAGCTGCGCGCCTATGTAGAACGTGCCAAGCAGGAAACCGGCCATGACAAGGTGAATCTGGTCGGAGCCAGCATGGGCGGCACGATCATTGCCTCCTATCTTGCGCAATACGGCAGCGGGGATATTGATACTTTCACGATGCTGTCCTCCGCCTTCACGGGCACAACGATCGTAGGAGATCTCTTCACCGGGAAGATCGAATTTCACAAGGAGGCGCTCATCCGCATCCTGAAGGAGGTTGCAGGGCAGCAGGCGGTCAATGTGCTGCTCGACGCGCTCGATCAGGCGGGTATCATCGATGTTTTGTTGCCGGTGCTCGATGAGCTTGTGGCGCATTTGAAGGACCGCGTCTATGATGAGGTGTTTCAGGATACGTTTGTGACGATGCCGGGCATTTGGGATCTGATTGCGCTGGAGGATTACGAGGATGCAAAATCGTATCTGCTCGACCTGGAGGAGGATGCGCAGCTCATCGCCCGGATTGACGCTTATCATTATGGGGTGCAGGAGAAGCTGCCGGAGCTGTTCCAGGCGGCGATGGAGCGGGGAACGAAGATCAACGTTGTCTCCCACTACAACCTGCAGGGCGTGCCGCTCACGCCCTCCTATCGGGAGCAAAACGACAATGTCATCGATACGAAATATACCTCGGGCTATGCGACCTGCGCTTTGTTAGACGAAACACTGCCGGAAGGGTATCAGCAGAAGAATACCAGATGCCGGGACGCTTCGCATCATCACATATCCGGCGACCGGATCATCGACGCTTCCACCTGCCTGCTGCCGGAGCAGACATGGTTTTTGAAGGATCTCAAGCATGTGGGATATATCTATGATACGCAGGTGATGGAATTCATCCTCTGGCTCTGCCTGTCGGATGCGCAGCGCACGGTGCAGGACGCAGGGGCTTACAGCCAGTTTATGCAGGTCGATTCCAAAACCGGCGCGCTGTCTCTCATTCAGGCGGGGCAGCCGGAAGAGCCGGATACGCAGGAGCCTGCCACAGAAGAGCTGAAGGAGCCGGAAACCGCCCCAGGTGAAACGCCCTCGGAGGAGCCGGCCTCCCCGCTTACGCCTCCTGAAAGCACAGTCCGCCAGCAGGAGGAGCCTGCGGGGGCGATTGCCGATACCGGAGAGCGGGCGCTCGCTCTGCTTCCCTTGGGCCTGGTGGCCGCTGCAGCCGCGGGATTGACGCTCACGAGAAAAAAGCATACAATATGAAAAGAACAAATCACGATCGTCAGGCCGCCGCAAATGATTTTGCGGCGGCCTGAAACAAGGCGGGGGATTTCAATGGATTTTCAAAAGGCAGTCGAATTGGTGCGGGAGACGAAAACGATTGTGCTGGACCCGGAAGCGGCGCATCGGATCACTGTGAAGGGGGAAGCCGATTACGTCACACAGGTAGATTTCAGCGTGCAGGCGTATCTGAAGCAACGGCTTTTAGCGCTTGCCCCACAGGCAGGCTTTTTGGCGGAGGAGCAGGAGAACCCTGACTATAGCGGCAAGCCCGCCTGGATTCTCGACCCCATCGACGGAACGACAAATTTGATCCACGATTACCGCATGAGCGCTGTTTCTCTGGCTTTTTATGACGGGCGAGAAGTGGTATTCGGCGCCGTCTACAATCCGTTTACAGAGGAACTGTTCACAGCAGAGAAGGGGAAAGGCGCCTTTTTGAACGGCAAGCTGATCCGGTGCACCGGGACACAAGCGATCGGATCGTGCCTGGCGGCGATTGGCACAGCTCCTTACGATAAAGAGGAGGCCGCGCAGAATTTTGAGCGATTTCAAAAGGTATTCCTCGCCTGCCAGGATATCCGGCGCTCCGGCTCGGCGGCGCTCGACCTTTGCCATGTCGCCTGCGGGCGGATTGACGCATATTTTGAGCGGCATTTAAAGCCGTGGGATTATGCGGCCGGGCTGCTGCTCGTGCGGGAGGCGGGGGGCTGTGTAACGGACTGGCAGGGGAAGGCGCTGGATGTGACGAGAAGGAATGATGTTCTGGCGACAAACGGGAAGGTGCAGGATTGGTTCCTGAAAACGCTGTGAACGCATAAAATAAGTATATTGAATTAAAAAATTGGCAGAGCATGTTCTGATTCCCTGCCGATTTTATTGCTGCAATTATTTGAGTGCTTGTTCTACAAACGCCACAATCGTTTCTAACGAAGCGTCTGCGTCGAGTGAAGAATAACGCGGATGACAAAGCCGAATAAACATGACAATCCCCGCAACCCTGTTGAGTTCCGGGGAGGCTGTTTTTTACAGTTGAGCGCCTTTAACTGGACTATTATTTCATGTTGAACCACTCACAAATATAAATGGCAGATGCATCATAGCTGCCTGAGGGAAAGTTTGCGGATTCATTTTAATTGCTTCTGATATCCACACTTGGGACATACACCATTTTCGTTCAGCGCGACACCGCATAACGGACAGCGAGCAATCTCATTCTTCGGCTCGAATTCCGCCGAGCCTGCGTTAACACCGCTGGTAAAGGTGATCTTGGCAATGTTCAGCTTATCCTTTAGCAGATCGTAAACGATTTTGATCATGCCTTCAACAGTCAAGGTTTCCTTCGTAACAACCAACCGGCACTCCGGATACGCAGTTGCAAGCTCCGTTTTGAAAGCGGGGCCCTTCATCTTGTTGGTCGGCGCACCGTTTCGAATGCCCTGTGCCTCGTAAACGTTAAGAATTGCGGGCAGCAGAGGGTCGTCTTCTCTCAAAATCAGTGCGTGATCGAAGTTCTTCAGCACTTCCCAAGCGGTTTTCTGGATTTCATTGCAGGGAAAAACCATATTAACGCCGGGTTCGATGGAATCTTCAACCTCGATTGTCAGGACTCCCGTATGCCCATGCAAATACTGAGCTTCGCCCTTGAAGCCATAGAATCTGTGTGCGTATTGCAGGTCTAGTGTGGTGATACTTCTCATTGTCGTTCTCCTAATATTTGATTTACGGGATTACGCGCCCGTATGCGCACATGTTGAGTGAGCCACCTGCTTCGTAACCTTCTTCATTGAGATTCCAATTAGGCAACATTCCATATCCACGATGTATGGCTCATTTCTTGCATTCCGGGCAGATGCCTTTGAACATAATATCATGACCACTAAATTCGAAACCGTGGGTATCTTTGATTTTTTTTTCCAAATCCTTGATATACTCCATCTCCACATCAAAGACTTGGCCACACTTTAAGCATCTTGCGTGATAATGGTCATGGCATCTGTGATCGAACCGGTCAGCACCGCCCGGAATTTCCAGCTTTCGGATTTCTCCACTTTCAGACAGTTGATTCAGGTTTCGATATACCGTCCCTCTGCTGATATGGGGATGTTCGTTAACGATCACATGATAGATTTCGTCTGCGGTAGCATGGCACCTCAGCTTGTTTACTGCTTCAAGAACCAAAGCGCGTTGAATTGTGTTGCGTTTGATCATACGGAATGCTCCTAATAGTAATTAATCTCAATAAGTACAATATCACAAATAATAGATGTTGTCAATAGCAGCGGAAAAGGTTTCGGGTATTTTTTACAATGCAAAACCCCGCCAGGGATTTCTCCCCGGCGGAGTTTCGTATGCTTTTGGCTTGCATCTTTGTCCCATATCTCGGTGGCAATCTTTTTAATCAGGATGCGATCTTAGCAACCGATTATGATAAAAACAGAAAGCTCCTGATACTCAAGCGGATGATGAGCTCCATAATAGCCCAACATTTAGCTACAATTTACGCCATATTCTATATTTATTCATATGATTTGATCTCTTGGTAAGGATGGGCGCTGCGGTCGAAAATTATCTTTTCGTCCTCTGCCTGTGGGAAGAGGTAGCGCATTCCATCCCGCAGGCCGTAGGGAGCGAGAGGCTGTTGTTCCACAGTGCGTGAAATCCTTTATAAGCACAGGGAATTGCGCAAAACTTTTTTGTTTGTGCTTCGCTTTTTCTGCACCAGAATCCACCTGCGTCATAGTATGGTATTGAAGTTTTTACAAAATTTCAATCTACTCATAGGAGGAAACACTATGGCGGACAACAGATCCTGCTGCAGCACTGCAGATGTCGTCAGCGGCGGCATCCGTGAGGCTGTGTGCATCGATACCAACCGCGTGTACGATTCATGCGCGGACAAAGACTGCTTGGCGGATATGCGCGTCTATTTTACCGACCGGGCACAGTGCATTATCGACAATGCAACTTCCGTTCGCTGCCGTTCGTGCAAAATCATCAACTGCTTTATCGACGTGGAGGCGGTTCCTTTCAACCGCGGCTACTATTCCGTCGATATCACCTTCTTCTTCAAGGTTTATCTCGACGCTTACACCACGCCGATGAATCCCCCCTGCACCGTTGAGGGGCTTACTTCGTTCTCCAAGAAATGCATCCTCTACGGTAGCGAAGGCAATGTACGTATTTTCTCGTCGGAGTTTTCTCCGGACGAGGCAGACGAACAGTTCCTTCCCATCAGCGCGAATCCGAAGGCGAAGGTTCAGTGCGTCGATCCGATCTGCCTGGATGCAAAGCTCTGCCGTCCATGCGACTGCTGCGAGTGCGAAGGCTGCTGCTCTGCGCCTAGCTGCATCCGCAGATCGTTTGACGGAGATTTCAACGTCGCTTCCCCAGAAAAAGCAGTGCGCGTAACGCTTGGCCTGTTTACGATTGTACAGCTTGAGCGCGACGTTCAGATGCTGATTCCAGCATATGATTTCTGCGTGCCAGAGAAGGAGTGCTGCCACGATATGGAGAATGATCCGTGTGACGCCTTCAAACAGATCCGCTTCCCGGTCAATGAATTCTTCCCGCCTACAGAGTGCCAGAAGAAGAAAAACGACGGCTGCGGCTGCGGCGGAAGAGAACGCGAGAATAACTGCGGCTGCGGTGGAAGAGAGCGCGAGAATAACTGCGGTTGCGGCTGCCAGCGCTGACCGTAAGAAGCAGATAGGATAGGGCGAAAAAAGCGGACTTTTACGCGGAACGTAAAATAAGCCGCCCTGCGGGGCGGCTGGATTTCATTGGCGTGATGGCCAAATAAGCATATCTATACAGCCGCCGTACGCTTTTTTGAGCGCGGCGGCTTCGCATTTTCCTCTGTAGGTCAGCTGCAATTGCCGAAAGCGGGGAATGGGAATCAGTGCATCTTGGATTTACCGGTATCATAGAGGCTGAGGATATCGGGCGATATCAAAGCAAAAATAGGCATTGTCCTCATACCATAAGGGGAAATTAGTGCCCCAGACATTGTTATGCAGGATGTAGGAAATGCCGTTTTTCTCAACAGCCTCAAACTGGTTGTCGAAGCGGAGAATTTTTCCCTTGCCCAACCCAATCAGTGCAGCGTGGTGGTTTACAAAGCGGTAAGAACCGAAATGCATGTCCCATACGGCAGATAGATTGCGGTTTCCGTTTTTCACGACTGTCATCGGGTCGACCTCAGTATCAATTTTCGTATATCGGATTTCTTCCTGTGTGCAGGCCGGATAGAGACGGAAAACAGTGCTTTCCGTCAGCCGGCTGGCGGGCTTATCGGTCCAGCATAGCTCGATTTTCAGCCCTTCAGCGCGCAGGGTATAGACGAGCTGTATGGTTTTCGCAGCACCCAGCGTCTCATGGCATTCCGGCGCAATGGACAGGCGAACGGAGATTTTCAGACGGTTCGCCGCAGATTGCACGCAGCCTTGCTGAAAGCGATAGGAAAAGCGCCCCTGCGGGTATTTTGAATCGACATATTTTAAAAGCGGCCTCGTGAAATCCCCCAGGGACCAGCCGGCGGTTTGCTTCCGATTGCGCGTGTAATGGGTCAGCCAGAAATCGTAATTTGATTTGCCATAGGAGTAATATTCCACAGCGGGGCGGTTATTATCGCGGATGACCTGCGCCCCACCGTGAGAAAGCGCGCCGATTCCGCCGTATTCATTGATGCGAAGGGTCCAGTTTTCAAAGCGGTAGTCCACATTGCGCTGCAATGCTTCCCCCGCAAGCGGTTCGAGCCGACAGGGCCTTAGAGAATCGAGCGCCTGTACGGCCGCGCCTTGTAAAGCGGCCGGCAGCTTTTCGAGCGCCTGATCGAGATAAGCCAGCTGTTCCGCCCAGCTTTTTTCCATGGCGCGATAGGAGCCAGGATGGTAAATGCCTTTGTGACGCTGATAAATGGTCAGGAGATTTTGCGGAAACCCGCGCAGGGGATGCTGGAGCTCTACCGCATCCTTTTGGCGCGCCTGCTCGAAATCCGGGCGGAGATAATGCTCATAGTCGGCAAAATAGGTCTTCATATCCAGCCCCCAGGTGTGCTCGGCAATGCAGAGCAGATTGATGGCAAGCTGCGCATAGGCCTCGTCCGTCCTGCTTAGAATGCCGTCGGCCAGCCATTTGTTTTTCAGTTCGATGAGCGTGCGAAGCCCTGCCGTTTTATAGGGATCGGAGGCGGCTCCATGGATCCAGGTGTCACCAATTTCCGATGTCACCACGGGAAGCTGGTCTTTTACCTGCCAGATCAGCTCTGCATAGTCATCGAGGCGCCCAGCAGCCACCTGTGTGCCGGGATATTCCTTCTGGATTGCTTCAAAATGCGTTTGTACTGCAGCGGCGTTGGGCGCGCCGTGATTGTCGAGCGTATGGTCTAAATAGAGCACGCTGTCGGTCAGCTCATTTTTAAAGGCTCCGCCATAATCGCCGGAATAGATGACGACGACCTCGCTATCCCCACATTTCCAAAGGAAGCAGGGGGGAACGTCCGGTATGGCGGACGCTTTATTGACCCCGATATGTAATAATTTGATTCCATGCCTGGCGAGCAGAGGGACAAGGCCGATCGTATGGCCGGGCACGTCCGTCATTTTGGCGGCGATGGTCTTGCGCCCGGTGATCGCATCGATCTGATCCACGATGGAAAGCCCGTAATCGAGCGTATCTGCATCGAGCAGCTCCGTATGCATGGTAAAGGGCATGGCGTGCGGTGCGATATTACCGCTGCGCAGGGCCTGCACAAGTGCAGCCTTATTTTCTTCGCTTGCGTTTTCGAGCGCCTCCCGGAGCAGCCAAGAGCCTGTTGTCCAGACGAAACGTTTTGTGCCGCCTGCATTCAGCGCATTTGCGATGGAGACAGCCTTCGGAATGAATTCATTGAGATATTTTTGCCGGACATTTTCCGCATAATCTGTGAAGCCCAGATCCAGGTGAGTTTTGGAGACCACAATGACTTTTTTCATCTTTACGACCATCCCTTTCAAACGAGGCAAGTCCGCCTGTTTTTTGTCAGCGTCTGTCCACTGCCAGCATAGCATACCGCTTGACAGCTTACAAGGGGGAAAATAGACATGCAGGTTGAAATAATGGGGATTTCTTTTTGAAAGAAAGAGCTACCGCCGCCGGCTATGCGGCCTGTGGCTTGTTTGACAGAAAAGCGAAAATCGAATATGATACAAAGGAAAGCTCCCATTCAGCCGGGAGGACGACCCCTTATGACACACCCAAAGAGAAAATCCTGGCGCACAGCTTTTACCGCGTCAGGCGGGGCTTCACCGCCTGAAAATGGCACCACGATCTATTGCGATCTCTTGGAAATAGCGGAACGTAAAAACAGACGGCCCCGCTGGCACGAGCGGCGGGGCAGAGGAGGACTTGATATGACAGAAACTCTGGAGCAGGTCAAAACAGCGCTCCATAAGCATCATTCCACCTGCGTGCTCCTGACCAGGGACGGGCGGATGCTGGAATCCTCGCTCTCCGGTGTGTCGCCACTGTCGGATTGGCTCCAGAAAGATCCGGAGCTTCTGCGCGGTGCATCAATCGCAGACCGCGTCGTGGGAAAGGCGGCGGCGCTTCTGATGCTCTATGGGGGCATCAGGGAAATCTATGCGGATGTCATCAGCGAGCATGCGGCGGTTTGTCTTGGGGAACGGTGCGTCCCGTTTTACGAGGGGGAGCGCGTACCGTATATCGTCAACCGGACGCATACCGGCATGTGCCCGATGGAGAAACTCTGTTTGGATACAAACCTGCCGCGCGAGGCTTACGAGCGTATTTTGAGAAAGCAGGAGGAAATGGCCCGTCAAAGAGGAGAAGCACATTGACGGGACGATCGGAATCTGCTATAATGAGTGTGATCAAAATGCTGTCCAGAAGGGCAGTTGTCCGGCAGAAGCAGGGCGAAAAGTAAGCGATATCATTTTGGTAAGCATTGAATAAAAAGCGCCAACCAGGCCGCAGCCTCCGCAGAAGCGGATGACGGTTTGATTGGTGTTTTTGTGTTCAGACGCTTATCTCCTGAAAGGATGATTGAATCGATGAAGCACTCCCATACGAAGAATCTGGTGATCACAGCCTTTTGCCTCGCCCTGTGTGTTGTGCTGCCAATGGCTTTCCACGCAATTGGCGCGGGCCAGGCGTTCCTGCCGATGCACATTCCCGTGCTGCTGTGCGGCTTTCTGTGCGGCTGGCAGTATGGCGCAGTCTGCGGCCTCCTCGGCCCACTGCTTTCCTCCCTGCTGACCGGGATGCCGCCGATCTTTCCCATCGCTCCGGCGATGATGCTGGAGCTGTGCGCTTACGGTCTTTTAACTGGGCTTTTTTACCGCAGGCTCGGAGGAAATCTTTACCTATCCCTGATCGGCGCAATGCTGGGCGGCCGCGTGGTGTCTGGCATTGCCAATGCCGTGTTGATGGGGATCGCGGGCAAGCCCTACGGCCTTTCCATGTTTTTAAGCGCGGCGTTCGTCACTGCGCTGCCGGGGATTCTGATCCAGCTTGTCGCAATTCCACTTCTGGTAGCGGCGCTGCAGAAGGCGGGACTAACGGAGAAGCCGAAACGGCATCGTACCGCCCGAACAGTCAACCAGTAGGCATTCAACAGAGAAGCAAATTGCCTCCCTGTCCGTTTATAGACTAAGGGCGAAAGCGGAAAGCCGCTTTCGCCCTTAAAAATGGATCAACAGGCGTGTACCGCAAGCCTGTGTTCCTGTTAATATTCCCGTCTGTCAGCTGTTTGGGAATCCGTTTTCGGTTGCTTCCTTATCACCATTCGGCTACGGCAGGCACTTTTTTTGGAAAAAATTTATATCATTTTATTCATATGGGATTGATATGAATTAAACAGTGTGTTATACTGTACTCACAATCCGATCAAAAGGAGGAAGGAAGCTCCATGAAGATATCGACCAAGGGCCGCTATGCGCTGCGTGTGATGATCGACATTGCCGTTCATTCCAACGGGCGATGTATTTCCATCAAGGAGGTTGCCAAGCGGCAGGAAATCAGCGAAAAGTATCTCGAGCAGATTTTTGCCGTGCTCAGCCGGGCAGGTTTTCTACGCAGCATGCGCGGCGCGCAGGGCGGCTATACGCTGACCCGGGCGCCGGAGGAATACACGGTGGGTATGATTTTGCGTGCGATGGAAGGTGATCTTGCGCCGGTGGACTGCGTTTCATTAGGGCAATCGCCGGGCGATTTACCTTGTCCCCGCGCAGAGCAGTGCGTCACCTGGGAGGTCTGGGCGCAGATCCGCGATGCAGTCAATCAGGTGGTCGATCACATCACGCTTGCAGATCTGGTACGAAGATACCGGGAAAAACTCGGCCTAAGGCAGGAGGGAGCGGTTACAACATGAAAGATTCCATTGAAAGATACGTTTATGCGGACAATGCGGCGACCACCGCCGTGTCCCCCCAGGTGGTGGAGGCAATGCTCCCTTTTTTGACGGAGCATTATGGAAATCCGTCGAGCCTTTATTCCCTGGGGCAGACCGCGCATAACGCGGTAGAAGCTGCACGCGGCCAGGTCGCCGCGCTGCTGGGTGCGCAGCCGGAAGAAATCTTCTTTACTTCCGGCGGATCCGAAGCAGATAATTGGGCGATTCGGGGTATTGCCGGGATGCAGGCCCAAAAAGGCAAGCGCCATATCGTCACGACAAAGTTCGAGCACCATGCCGTTTTGCATACTGTGGAGCGCCTTCAAAAGGAAGGGTTTGAAGTGACTTACCTTGACGTGCATAAAAACGGGATTGTGCGAATCGAGGAGGTGGAAGCGGCACTGCGGGACGATACCGCGCTCGTGACGATGATGTATGCCAATAATGAAATCGGTACGATCCAGCCGATTGCAGAGATCGGCGCGCTGTGCCGGGCGCGCGGAATTTTATTCCACACGGACGCCGTTCAGGCGGTGGGACATGTGCCCATTGATGTGCAGGCGCAGCAGATCGATTTGCTATCCCTATCCGGGCACAAGCTGCATGCGCCCAAGGGTGTGGGCGCGCTGTATTGCCGCAAGGGGTTGCGCTTCCCCAATCTCATCGACGGGGGGGCGCAGGAACGTAACCGCCGTGCCGGGACGGAAAACGTGGCGGGAATTGTAGCGCTCGGGAAGGCTGCTTCCCTGATGCAGAAGGGGATGGAGGAACGTATGCGGTATGTCGCCTCCCTGAGGGACCGGCTCATCGATGGGGCGCTCACAATTAAACGCTCCCGTTTAAACGGCGATAGGGAAAGCCGCCTGCCCGGCAACGCGAGCTTCTGTTTCGAGGGCGTGGAGGGTGAAAGCCTGCTGCTCCTGCTCGATTTCCAGGGCATCAGCGCCTCCTCCGGTTCGGCCTGTACCTCCGGCTCGCTTGATCCGAGCCATGTGCTGCTCGCCATCGGCTTGCCGCATGAAATTGCGCATGGCTCCCTGCGGCTGACGCTTGACGAGAATAATACCGTTGAGGATGTGGATTATATTTTAGAGAAGCTGCCGCCTATTATTGAGCGGCTGCGAGATATGTCACCGCTTTGGGAACGCATTCAAAGCAAAGAGACAGAGTAGTATGATGGAAAGGGGATCATAAAATGCAATACAGCGAAAAAGTCATCGAGCATTTTACGCATCCGCACAATGTCGGCAAGCTGGAGGATGCCAATGGCGTCGGCGAGGTCGGCAATGCGAAATGCGGCGATATCATGAAAATGTACCTGAAGGTGGAAAACGGCGTGATCGAGGACGTAAAATTTAATACTTACGGCTGCGCGTCCGCCATTGCGACCAGCTCGATAGCGACGGACATGATCAAGGGCCAGCCGCTGGAGGATGCCTTAAAACTCACCAATCAGGCGGTCGTGGAGGCGCTCGACGGCCTCCCGGCTGTTAAAATCCACTGCTCCGTTTTGGCGGAGCAGGCGATCAAAGCCGCGATTGCGGATTATTATAGAAGGCAGGGGATCGATCCGGAGCCGATCGTCGGCAAGCTGGAGGATCCGGAGGAGCACGAAGCTTGCCACATTGGATAACGATGGAAAGGATGAATGGTACTATGTCAAAAATTGCAAAAAGCCTACTTGAACTGATCGGCAATACGCCGCTTGTGCAGATGGACCGCTTTACGCAGGCGGAAGGGCTGAATGCCCGCATCATTGCGAAGGTGGAGAGCTTCAATCCGCTTGGCAGCGTGAAAGACCGCGTGGGCTATGCGCTGATCACGGATGCGGAGGAAAAGGGGCTGATCAACAAGGATACTTTGATCATTGAGCCGACGAGCGGCAACACGGGGATCGGCCTCGCCTATGTGGCTGCGATCAAGGGTTACCGGTTGATTTTGACCATGCCTGAGAGCATGAGCCAGGAGCGCAGGAGCCTTTTGAAGGCCTTGGGCGCGGAATTGATCCTGACGCCTGCGGCAAAGGGAATGAAGGGTGCGATCGACAAGGCGAACGAGCTCAAGGCGGAGCATCCGAATTCCTATATCCCTGGCCAGTTTATCAATCCCGCCAACGCTGAAGCGCACAGGCGCACCACCGCGAAGGAAATCCTGCGCGATATGGACGGCAGGGTCGATTTCTTTGTTTCCGCCGTTGGCACGGGCGGAACGATCACAGGCATCGGCGAGGTGCTCAAAGCGCACGATCCGTCCACGCGCGTGATTGCGGTGGAGCCTACCGCTTCTCCGGTCCTTTCCGGCGGTAAGCCGGGCCCGCACAAGATTCAGGGCATTGGCGCGGGCTTCGTGCCAGAGGTGCTCAATACAAAGGTGTATGACGAAATCATCACCGTTGAAAACGACGCCGCTTTTGCGGCCTCCCGCTTGGCTTCCAGGACGGAGGGCCTGCTCGTGGGCATTTCCTCGGGCGCGGCATTGCACGCCGCAGAGGTGCTGGCCAAACGGCCGGAAAATGCGGGCAAGACGATTGTCGTCCTCCTGCCGGATACGGGAGAGCGGTATCTCTCCACAGAGCTGTTTCAGCGTGACGAATAAATCAGGGCAGAAGTCAAAAAGCCGCCGGAGGCATTTCGTCTCCGGCGGCTTAGTCTGTCAAAAAAGGCATATCATTTCGTCAAAAAGCACAAGAACCATTTCGTAA
>DAWDUP010000009.1:0-2204 GCA_052346825.1 Candidatus Fimivicinus sp.
TATAGAATAAATGGATATTTTGATTTTGTAGTTCCCCCACTCGAAGGACTTTGGTGGCAAGAAGATACGGATGATATTGATTATGCCCACAAAGAAAATTTTAAGTTTATCTCAATGATACGCTTGCCTGATTTTGTGACAAGGGAAGATTTTAATTGGGCTATAGAAGAAGCGACACGGAAAAAGAAGATAGATTTCTCAAAGGTCGAGTTTTTGACTTACAATGAAGGTCTGTGCGTACAGTGTATGCATATCGGCTCCTATGATGATGAGCCAGCTACGATAAAACTTATGCATGAGTATGCTGCGGCGGAAGGTTATGAACTGGACATTACAGATAAAAGATTGCATCATGAAATCTATCTGAGTGATGCCCGTAAAGTTGCTCCTGAAAAGCTGAAGACGGTTATTCGTCATCCGATAAAGAAGGCTTAAGAACCTTGTATGAGCTGGTGCGGCATTGCCGGCTTTTACATTTTTATTGCTCGGCATTTGGGCATTCATCGAAACATACCTTAGCAATCAATCCGGTTACAGTTTGCAGAAGCGGAAAAATGAATTTGAAAGAATAACATTTTGAAAAAGCGAATCATAGGCATCGGATGTTCATGGAGGGATATCAATGAAAGATTATCAAAGATCGTATCCGTTATTTTCACTCTGCGGCTTAAATTGCGGATTATGCCCTATGCATCTGAATCATTACTGCCCAGGCTGCGGCGGTGGAGAAGGGCATCAGCCCTGCGCGTTTATACGGTGCAGTCTGCAGCATGGAAAAGTAGAATACTGCTTTTTGTGCGACGAATACCCCTGCGAAAGGTATCGCGGCGTGACGGACTATGACTCCTTCATAACGCATCAACATATGCACAAGGACCTTGAAAAGGCCCAAAAAATCGGGCCTGACGCGTATCAGGCGGAATTGAATGAGAAGATCAGGATTCTTCAGAATCTGCTGGACAATTATAATGATGGGCGAAGAAAAAACTTCTTTTGCATCGCGGTGACGCTACTGGACTTAGATGACATCAAGTGTGTGATGGAACGGCTTGCGGTCAAAGAAAATCCGGCTGCACCAATTAAAGAAAAGGCCGCGCTTGCAGTCAATCTTTTTCAGGCAATGGCGCAGGAACGTCAGATTCGATTAAAGCTGAATCGGAAGCCAAAAGGGAAACAATCGAGCGCTGGTTCGGATTAAACGCAGTTTCGAGCCTTTGCGGTCAACATAAAAAACCTGCATGTGATTTTCGGGTCACATGCAGGTTTTGTTTCTGATTGTCGTTCCGCTTATAATTCGTCTGTCCCAACTTTTTCGCCACACAGCGGACAACACCGGTCGTCCGGCAGGACCGGTGCGCCGCAAGATAGACAGCGGAAGCCGGGCTCTGCAGGCATGGTCGCTGGAACCGCCCGTGGCAGGGCCCCCTTGCGCGCCTGTTCCAGTAGAGCAGCAGTGGCCGCATCCAGCCGCAGGTAATCGGGCGGGGCCTTGAGCACTTCTTCGATTAAAAAAGCGAATGACCAGCGGCTTTCATAGGATTTGGCGGAGTCATCACGATAGGGATTGACCGCAAGCAGATCCAGAATTTCCTTGGTCAGCACGAGATCATTTAGGCGGAATAGCCGTTTCATCAGAAAGATCAGGCTATATTGATAGGTGTTGAGCCGCCCGAAGATCGCCGTACGCAAAGCAGTGTTTTGCCTGAGCGTCGCCACCATTATGTTTTTGCACTTTTTGTGAAGCAAAAATCGCATGATGCATCTCGCACAGGCTGCCGAGGAAGCGGCCGATTGTTCCCAATCCCGTTCGGCAAGGACAAGCGCCGTGCAGAACGCTTCCGCCGACGGTCTGTCCGAACTGGCCAGGCCGTCGAGGAAAGCCGCAATCTCCTTTTCGCGAGCAAGCATTTCCGGCGCGTTTGTTGGAAATTTACATGTGTTGCCAGATACCGCAGCTAGCGCTTTCTCAGTCATCGTCGGGGATGTCCTCTCCGTAAGCGCATACCAGATCCTTATAATGCCGGCCCTTTTCCTCGAAATTGTTGTAGACGTTATAGCTCGACGCGGCAGGAGAGAACAGGCAGGTCCTGCCCGGCTGAGTATACGTATAGGCGGCCTTTACCGCCTGCTGCATGTCGGCGGCCTGAAATAGATTTTGGCCGGTCCCCCAGGTACGCAGAGTAGCGAGAATCTGATGCCCGGTC
>DAWDUP010000009.1:2214-4857 GCA_052346825.1 Candidatus Fimivicinus sp.
AGGGGACGCCGCCAGGGCCTCTTCAAAAGCTGTGTAGTCTAGCCCGCGATCCATGCCGCCGAAGATCAGCGTATCCACATTTTCCAAAGCGTCGATTGCGCACATCACCGCATGTGGGATGGTTGCAATCGAATCGTTATAAAAGGAAATCCCTTTATATTCGCCTACATATTCCATGCGGTGCTCAATGCCCTTAAAATTCTCAATCCCTTGCAATACAGCCTCATGGCTAACGCCGAGGCATTGCGCCGCCGCAGCGGCAAAACGGATATCCTGACGGTTGTGCTCACCCCTGAGATGTGGATTGCAGTACAAAATTTTTCGGAGAAAAGGCGTGTCGCCCTTTTCTCCAATGCGCATCACTGTGGAAGGAAGCGCAGCCAAATCAAGAAATTCTCTTAAATCCTGCTGATCGTTGCACAGGAAGAAATCTCCTGCCTTCTGGTGGCGTACGATATTCATCTTGGCATTTGCATAGCCGGCAAAGCCATTATAATGATCTAGATGTTCCGGATAAAGATTCGTCAGCACAGCAACATGCGGTGAGCAGGACGTGAATTCCAGCTGATGGGAAGACATTTCCACCACAGCCGTCATCGTCTGAGCTGCCTCAATATCCTCAAAAACCGGCACGCCAATATTGCCGATCAGACAGCTTTCCACGCCAGCCGCCTGCAAAATGGAATAAATCAGCGTAGAGGTCGTCGTTTTTCCCTTCGTTCCGGTCACGCCGACGACACGGCAGCGTGCAAAGCGCAGGAACAGATCGAGCTGACAGGTGATCTCGACCTGGGAAGGAAGCTCCAGATCCCTGACCGATATGCCGGGACTTTTGATAACAAGATCATATTGATTGACGGCATCCAGATAGCGGGGGCCACAATGCAGGATGACATTTGTGTCCTGCATTGTGACCGGATTCTGATCCGCAATCGCAAGCTCCTTTTCCGGAAAAGAGCGGCGGATATATTGATAAGTGGACTGCCCTTCACGGCCAAAGCCGAGCAGGAGGATCCGTTTCGGGGCAAGATAATCAAGCAAGGCCTGCGGCATAACGATGCATCTCCTTTACATAAGGCTGAAAAACGGCCGGAATCTGATGCTGCGCATTGAAGGCCTTTAGGGGGCTGTCATCGGCAGCGAGCGCTTCTATATCAACGTGCTGTGCATAATAATCGAGCAGGGCAGGTAATGTTTCACCGCGCGACCGGTAGCGCCGGACCGTCAGGGCAAGCGCGAAGCAAAGCTCTTCCTGCGTCCCAACACACTCAAAGGGCTTTACCGGCGAAAAACCGACCAGCCCATCGAAGATATCCCGCAGGGAGCCCTTCTCCAGCAGGTTTTCCCCGAAAACTGCGGCGAGCTGCTCCGGTGGCAGAAAAGGCGACAAAATCCCGCAGACAAACAGGCATTTTGCGCAATTGCAGCACCAGACATTGCGCTTGCTGCCCGCATTGCAGCTGCGGAAAACTGTGTGGTACTGCGGCAGGGCGGCAAAGATTTTCGCGATCTGCAGCTCATTGAAGGGCCGCAGGAGGCTGAAATAGTGAATGTCCGGTAACAGATTCTTGTGCGCATAAGCCTGAAAATCGCGCTCAAAGGCAAAGGACTTGGAATATTGATGGTTCACGTGCAAGCCGCTGATGTTGCCCTCATTGGCACTTGATTCATTGGAGAGCACGATGTGCTCTGCACCGATCAGATAAGCGGTATAGAAGCTGAGGAATGCCACGATGGCTGAGAAGGGCGTATGCCCGTTGAGAAAGCCCTCACGGTTCCGTTCCAGCAGCGCCGGATCGATTGTGCGCAGGACATGGAGCATATCCGCCTCTGCATAACCGGCGGCCAGAGCGCATTGGTCGCGTGCGTTTTGAAAATTGACCATAAACAAGCGGTTCTGCGCATGAAACGCCCGCATCAGCTCCAGCGTGACGCAAGAATCCTTTCCGCCGCCCACAGGGATCAGATTCAGATGCGCATTACAGAAGGGCTCCGCAGGGATTGGTTCCGGCTGCGGCGCTTCAATGGTCAGAAAGGAATCCGGATCGGCTTCGATCCCATTGCAATAAAAGAATTCGCCGAGCCCATTGAAATAAAGCTTTTTCCAGAAATCCCGATCCTCGCCGTCCAGGCCGCCGCATTCGATCACCACCCGCGGCGGGCAGGCGCATTTCCAATAGCTGATCAGCTCCACCATACCGAGGCCGAAAAGGATGCGCCGCGCGGCCGGCGTATCAGGGGCGTTTTTGATCGGCAGAATGGCAGCATTGATCCGCAGAGTGGGGTGAAAGGCGCACAGATTTTCAATTTCAAAATCATAGCGGGCATGGATTTCAGCTCCCGTGCAGGAGACGGAAAAGCCATGGTAATAAAAGGCCGGATACGCCCGACGGAAGGCTTCGTATTTCTGCTGGTTTTCCATGCGGTTAAACCTGTCTTTCCATAATAAAATATAATCCATTTCCAGAAAGCGCCTGATATCTTTAAAATTGTAGCAGGTTCCTCCCGGAGCGTCAAGGCGAAACAACGTAGTTTTTGGAGAAAACCAAAAAATGAGACGGGCGAAATACCCATCTCATTGTAAAAACTCACAAAGATTTTCGTTTAAAGCGGAAACACACCGAATTTTTTCACTTTAGAACA
>DAWDUP010000009.1:4867-13613 GCA_052346825.1 Candidatus Fimivicinus sp.
CGATAGTTCCATCCGCGTCTACGTCGATGCTGTTGGCCGCTGGGATCTTGGGAAGCCCCGGCATCGTCATGATGTCGCCCGTCAGTGCGACAATAAAGCCTGCGCCCGCAGAAAGGGAGATATTTTTCACTGTGATCGTGAAGCCCGACGGCCTGCCCAGCAGCGCGGGATTATCTGAAAGGGAATACTGCGTTTTCGCCATACAGACGGGCAATTGATCGTGCCCAAGCGATTCGATCTCCTTGATTTGCTTTTCCGCCTGCGCGGTAAAGGTAACGCCGCCCGCGCCGTAGATCTCCCGGGCGACCGTTTCGATTTTTTCCTTGATCGGACGGTCCGTCCCATACAGGTAATGGAAGCTGGAAGGCTGTTCGCAGGCATCCAGCACCTTTTGCGCTAACTGGATGCCGCCTTCGCCGCCTTTTGCAAAGACCTCGCTGAGCGCATATTCCACCTGAAGCGAAGCACAATATTCCGCAAGCAGAGCGATTTCCGCATCGGTGTCCGTGTGGAACCGGTTAATCGCTACGACGACGGGGACGCCGAATTTCCGCATATTTTCCACATGCGCGCCAAGATTGACAAGCCCTGCGCGCAGCGCGCCCAGGTTTTCCGCTGCGGTCTCCGCCTTGGGAACGCCTCCATTATATTTCAGAGCGCGCAGCGTGGCGACAACCACGACCGCGCTGGGCTTAAGATTGGCATAGCGGCATTTGATGTCAAAAAACTTCTCCGCGCCGAGATCGGAGCCGAAGCCCGCCTCCGTGATGCAGTAATCACCAAGCTTCAGAGCAAGGCGCGTCGCCATGACAGAATTGCAGCCGTGAGCGATATTGGCAAACGGGCCGCCATGCATCAGGACGGGCGTATTTTCAAGCGTCTGTACAAGATTGGGCTTGATGGCGTCTTTGAGCAGCGCCGCCATGGAGCCAGTCACGCCCAGATCGCCCGCATAAACGGGGGAATTGTCATATTTGTAGGCGACCAGAATGCGGCCGAGCCGCTTTTTCAGGTCTGCGAGATCGTCTGCCAGGCAGAGGATCGCCATGACCTCGCTCGCCACCGTGATCTGGAAGCTGTCCTCGCGCGGCACGCCATTGACCTTGCCGCCCAGGCCCACGATGCAGTGCCGCAGCGCCCGGTCATTCATATCCATGCAGCGTTTCAATATGATGCGGCGTGGATCAATGCCGAGCTCGTTGCCTTGCTGGAGATGGTTGTCAATGCAGGCGCACAGAAGATTATTCGCCGCAGTGATGGCGTGCATATCGCCAGTGAAATGGAGGTTGATGTCCTCCATTGGGACAGCCTGCGCATAGCCGCCGCCGGCCGCGCCGCCCTTGATGCCGAAAACGGGGCCGAGAGAGGGCTCCCGCAGGGCGATAACCGTATTTTTTTGAAGCCTTGCCATAGCCTCTCCAAGGCCGATCGTTGTCGTCGTTTTTCCCTCGCCAGCGGGCGTGGGGTTGATGGCGGTGACAAGGATCAGCTTACCGTCCGGCTTGCCGGAGAGCCGTTTCATAACGGCCGGGGAGAGCTTCGCCTTATAGCAGCCGTAGGGCTCCAGCTCCGCCTCTTCGACCCCCAGCCGCTGCGCAATTTGTTGGATGGGTAAAAGGGAAGCGCTCTGTGCAATTTCAATATCCGTGAGCATAAGATTCCTCCTTCGAAAATTTGGCGTTCCGATTTCGTTTCAAATTGAAAAAAGTATAACATATTTTTCCCCTGCTCACAAGAAAAAGCCATTGTATAATCCTCACACCACGCGGCCAGAATAAAAGCGGAGGTGCGATGATGATCAAGAACGATTATAAATACACAAAAAAGAAAACCAAAATCGGCGGTAAGGGCTTTTATATTGCACTGGGTTGCTGTCTGCTCGCCGTAGGCTTGGGCGTATGGGGCGCGCTGCAGGGCCGCACGCCGACCACGCAGGACAGTTCCGGCGTGCCGAACACGCAGATCGAGGCGCGCACGACCAGAACGCCCGCTCAGACGCAGGAGGCGCCTGCAAACGTACAGGCCACTGGCGTTGCGGACGAACGGGAGACCCAGCAGGCAGAGACACAGCATTCTTCTGAACAGCAGACGCAGGCCGCATACTACATGCTGCCCTTGGGGACAAAAATCAACAAGGATTTCAGCAACGGCGAGATGGTGGAGTCAAAGACAATGGGCGATTGGCGCGTACACAACGGCATTGACTTTGCGGCGAAGAAGGGTGACGAGGTGAAGGCTGTCAGTGCCGGGACTGTGCTTTCCGTAGAGAACGACAGCATGTGGGGATGGGTTGTGACCATCGATCACGGCAATGGTATGAAAGCCTCCTACTGCGGCCTGCAAAAAGAGCCGAATGTGAAAAAGGGCGGCAGCGTCAAGATGGGCGACGTCATCGGCAAGGTGGGCGATATCCCGGTGGAGATGAAGGATGAACCACATCTGCATTTTGAGGTGCGCGTCAATGGCACGGTGACGGACCCGCTTGCCGCGATGGGCAAGGCCGGATAAAGCATAGCCTAAGCTTTTCAGTATGAGGAAGCAATCTCACTCTCTTGAATTGATATGAGAGCAGCCACCTTTGCTTTGTTACTCACTGCGTTCGTAATAAAAAACAGACAGTAGCTTCTTCGTATGATGAAGCGATGTGAATCCCTTTGATTGATGTGAGAGCAATGGCCTTTGCTTTGTTACTCACTGCGTTCGTAATAAAAATGGAAGCGAGCAATGAAAACGGTGCAAGCGCGTTGGGAAAAAGCCGGCGTGCCGGCATCGTTTTTTCTGCAATATTCACAAAGAACCCCCCTGCTTTTACGACAAAAGAAGGAGAAAACAGAAATATTGCGCCGGAAGGATGAATTTTTGAAGCTCCTTTATTGCAAACTTTAAAGTGGTATAGTATAATTGCAATAAATATCTGAAGTGGATGCGGCACAGGCAAGGGAGCGTGTGACAAAAGGGTCATACTGCTTTTTTTGTTTTTGCAGATCCGGTTCAGGTAAAAATGCAACAGGGAGGAAAAAGTTTATGAAGAAGCGTTTGTTGGCAGCATTGATGGTGTGCGTTCTGGCCGCTCTTCCTCTGGCGGGCTGCCAGAACGGAGACAACACAGGGAGCAACGGGGATAAGATTGTAATCGGAGGCCTCGCACCTAAGACCGGTAGCGTTTCTGTTTATGGTATTGCTACCGATAACGGTATTAAATTAGCCTTTGAGGAAATCAATAAAGCCGGTGGCGTGCTTGGAAAGCAGATCGAGTATATTTGCGAAGACGAAAAGGGCGATGCAACAGAGGCCACCAACGCCTACCGCAAGCTTGTCAATCAGAATAAGGTCGTCGCCATCATCGGCGACGTGACCAGCAAACCGGCTGCGGCAGTCGCACAGGCGTCTGTTGCGGATAATATGCCGATCCTAACGGCTACGGCTACCGCGCTCAACGTTACGCAAGCCGGTAAAAACGTATTCCGCGTCTGCTTTACCGATCCGGAGCAGGGCGAGATCATGGCGAACTATGCGAAAAAGCTTGGCAAAAAGACCGCTGCAATCATCTACGACACCTCTGATGATTATTCAAAGGGCCTGCGGGATTCCTTTAAGGCTACTGCTGAGAAGCTCGGCATCACGGTAGTTGCGGATGAAGGCTATGCCAACAGCAAGGTCGTTGATTTCAAGGCGCAGCTGACCAATATCAAGGCGAAGAATCCGGAAGTTCTCTTTGTTCCGACCTATTATGAAAATGCGGCCCTGATTGCTGTACAGGCCAAGGAGATCGGCCTGAACGCGCAGTTCATCGGCGCAGACGGCTGGGACGGCGTCATCGGTAAGATCGACAAGACTAATATGGACGCTGTGAACGGCGCATTCTACTGCAGCCAGTACACGGCGGAGAGCACGGATCAGCGCGTCCAGGATTTCATCAAGAACTATAAGGCGAGATTCAATATGGATCCCAACCAGTTTTCGGTGCTTGGCTATGACGCGGCTCATATGATGGTTGAGGCGATCAAAAATGCCGGCTCTACTGATAAGCAGGCCATCATTGATGCCCTTGCAAAGCTCGAATACAACGGCCTGACCGGCCAGATGCATTTCGATGAAAACCGCAACCCGGTCAAGACGGCGATCATTATCAAGATCGAAAATGGCGCCTATAAGTTCGAGGAGACCTTTACAAAGGAATCCAACTAAAAAAACAGAACTGCCATGAGCGTTCAACGTCTGCGGACCGGGTCCCTCGGCCCGGCCCGCAGTACATTTCCCTGCGCAAAGGAAAAGCTGCGCTTTTCCTTATGAAAGGACTGTGGCTTTCCAGAGGCAGCGCACCATTCTTCAGTAAGGCAGCGCGCAGCTCTTCCTTTGCGCAGCGGGCAGGGAACGGAAAAGGGCAAGTTCGCGAAATGAGGGGGGCGGTCCCGCTTGTGGGGGACGGCCTTTCAGTAGGAAGGTGCGTTTATGGATTTTCTGCTCCAAATCATCAACGGCCTTGGCCTTGGCAGCATTTACGCGCTAGTGGCCTTGGGCTACAGCATGGTATACGGCATTATACAGCTCATCAACTTCGCGCATGGCGATATTATCATGGTCGGCGGCTACGTGGTGTTTGTCGTGATGGTACAGCTCGGCCTGCCGCTGTGGGCGGCGGTCATCCTGTCGATTGCATTCTGCACCCTGCTGGGTGTCGCTATTGAACGGCTCGCTTACCACCGCCTGCTGGTCAAAGATGCACCCCGCCTGTCTTTGCTCATTACAGCCATCGGTGTGAGCATCTTCCTGCAGAACCTTTTCCAGCTTGGCTTTTCCTCGAGCGCCCAGTCCATGCCGGCTATGTTCCCCAATAAAGTAATCGCTCTGGGCGGCCTGCAATTGAGCTTTAGCACCGTGCTGAATATTCTGACCTCTGTTGTCATGATGATCGTGCTGGAGGTCATTGTCAATAAATCCAAAATGGGCAAGGCGATGCGCGCTACCAGCGAGGACGCCGGCGCGGCAAAGCTTATGGGCATCAACACGAATTCCACAATTGCGTTCACCTTTGCCATCGGCTCCGCGCTTGCAGCCGTGGGTGCAGTGCTTTACTGCAACACATTCCATCAGATCACCCCGTATATGGGTGGTATGCTCGGCCTGAAGGCCTTTGTCGCGGCCGTGCTCGGTGGCATCGGCAATATCCCTGGTGCGATGCTGGGCGGATATATCCTTGGCGTGGCGGAGAGCCTGACCATTGCAGCCGGTGGTTCTCAGATCTCAGATGCAGTGGTATTCGGCATTCTGATTCTCGTCCTGCTTGTCAAACCTGCCGGTCTTCTTGGTAAGAACGTGCAGGAAAAGGTTTAAGGGAGGCGCACGATATGTCAAAACAACGAAAGCTTTCCTATCTGTTCAGCATTCTCTGGGTGGTAGTCCTCTTTGCCGTGATCATGGGCGCCGTTGCCACCGGCGTGATCAATTCGTATTATTCCGGCATTCTGGTGCTCATCGGCATTAATATTATTCTGGCAGTCAGCCTGAATCTGGTGACCGGATTTTTAGGCCAACTGGTCCTTGGCCACGCGGGCTTTATGAGTGTGGGCGCCTATTCGGCGGCCCTGTTTACGATGCATTCTGGTCTTCCAATATCAATCTCCTTTCCGCTCGGCCTGGTTTTCGGTGGCCTGGTGGCTGCGATTTTCGGTGTGATCATCGGCGTTCCGGCGCTTCGCCTGCGCGGAGATTATCTGGCCATTATCACATTGGGCTTCGGGGAGATTATCCGCGTGCTGATCCTTGCGGTCGATTTTACAGGTGGTGCGGCAGGCCTTACCGGTATCCCCTACGTAACGGGCGACTACACGCTGCTCATGTATACCTTTGTTGTTGCAATGCTCACCGTTGTCGCGATCCTCGCATTTATCCGTTCGCGCCATGGGCGCGCGGTCATCGCCATTCGGGAGGATGAGATCGCGGCGGAAGCGTCCGGCATTAATACAACCTATTACAAATTGCTGGCCTTTGTTGTAGCGGCCTTTTTTGCAGGCGTTGCGGGTGGAATCTATGCGCACTATATCGGCGTGCTCGATCCCGGTAAATTCGATTTCAACTATTCTGTGGAAATCTTGATCATGGTCGTGCTCGGCGGCATGGGATCAATCACCGGCTCTGTCTGCTCTGCTACTGTGCTCACGCTTTTGCCGGAAATGCTGCGCTCCTTCGCGGATAAGCGCATGCTGATCTATTCGCTCGTACTGATTATTGTGATGCTCTTTAAGCCTACGGGCCTACTGGGCACCCATGAATTCTCTGTACGTAGGATCGTCGGAAAAATTTTTGATAAAAAAGAGAAACAGCAAACGATCAGCACGCCTCCGGCAGGCGGCGCGCCCGGAAAGGAGGCCTGAAGCCATGGAGGAAAACAAAGCGGTACTGGAAACCCGGAACCTGGGCATTACCTTTGGCGGTCTGAAGGCGCTGGAGGGCGTTCATTTCCGTTTGCACGAAAAAGAGATTATCGGCCTGATCGGACCGAACGGTGCAGGTAAAACCACGGTATTCAATCTTTTGACAGACGTTTACTATCCCACAAACGGCGAAATTGAGCTCGAAGGCAACAGCATCGTGGGGAAGAAGACTTATCAGATCACGCAAAACGGCATTGCCCGCACGTTTCAGAATATCCGCCTGTTCAAGGACGTGACCGTGCTTGACAATGTGAAGACCGCAATGACCAGCAGGATGAAATATTCCGTCCTCTCCGGCATTTTTCGCCTGCCTGCTTATCGCAGGGAGGAAAAAGAAATCTCGGAGGAGGCCCATGCTCTGCTTGAGGTGCTCGGCCTCAACGATAAGGCTTATGAAATGGCGCGAAACCTTCCCTATGGCCAGCAACGCAAGCTGGAAATCGCCCGTGCACTGGCAACCTCTCCGAAGGTGCTCCTGCTGGATGAGCCTGCGGCCGGTATGAACCCGACGGAGACGAAAGAGCTGATGGAAACGATCCGCCTTATCCGCGATAAATTCGGCCTCTCGATCCTGTTGATCGAGCATGATATGAGCTTTGTCATGGGAATCTGCGAGCACCTTGTGGTGCTCGACTACGGCAGGATCATCGCAGAAGGGCCGCCGGAAGAAGTCCGTAAGGATCCCAAGGTGATTGCTGCATATCTGGGAGGGGAATAAGATGGATTCGATGCTTTCTGTTCAGAATCTGGACGTCTATTATGGCGCAATCCATGCCATCAAGGGGATTTCCTTTGAAGTGAATGAAGGCGAAATTGTCACGCTGATCGGTGCCAACGGCGCCGGGAAGACGACGACATTGCATGCCATTTCCGGCCTTGTGAAGCCGAAAAACGGAGAAATCACCTTCTGCGGAGTCAACCTGCGCGCCACGAGCGCCCATAAAATCATCCGGCTTGGGCTTGCTCAGGTCCCAGAGGGGCGGCGCGTTTTCTCCCATATGACTGTGCAGGAAAATCTGGAGATGGGCGCCTATGCCCGCAAGGATCGTGGGAAGCTCAACGATGAGTTTGAACGCATTTTCCAGCGGCTTCCCCGATTGAAGGAACGCCGTAAGCAGGTGGCGGGCACGCTTTCCGGCGGCGAGCAGCAGATGCTTGCCATTGGACGCGCGCTGATGAGCAACCCGAAGATGCTCCTGCTTGACGAGCCCTCGATGGGCCTTTCTCCGCTGCTGGTAGAGGAAATTTTCCAGATCATTCAGGATGTGAATCAGAGCGGTGTGACGGTTTTACTGGTCGAGCAGAATGCAAAGATGGCCATGCAGATTGCAAGCCGTGTTTACGTGATGGAAACGGGCAATATCACAATGAGCGGCTCCTCCGAGGAGATGCGCAATAACGAGCAGGTGCGCAAGGCGTATCTGGGCGGCTGATCCTTAAGTACAGTGGGGATCAATACCGCGACAGTACAAAAATATATTTGAGAGCAGGATAAATAGAAGACAGTTTGAGCAAGAAAGAGTACGGAGACCCTTTTAAGGGGAGCAAGTAGTCGTACCACCATGGCCTTAAACGAAGTAAAAGCCAGCGTCTTTTAGGCGCTGGCTTTTATCAAGGCTGATAGGCTGCTTGCCATGCCACCGCTCTGAGGGGTGGTCATGACTGTTTTATTACGAAGCGCAGCGAGTAACAAAGCAAAGGCCGCTGCTCCCGCATCAATCAAAGGGATTCACATCGCTTTATCATACGAAAAAGCTTAGGGCTATTTTATAATACAGATTTGAGCCCCCTAAAAATTTATGCTATAATAACCTCACGAGACACACAAAAATCAGAGATTTTTGTATTCCGGAGAACCTTGAAGTATCCGTTTGGGCTCCACTCCGCGGCTCATGGCCACAGCCCTGCCTTCAGCAGGGCAATTGTGTTATCATCAAGCGATAGCATCGGTGGGCAAAGGCAGGTTTGCAAGGCCAAAGGGTGAAGGCTGGCTGCCGCCAGCCGAGGCCGGGAGCGCGGCAAACGTGGCTTTGCGGCTGCCGGGCAGTGCTGTTTCCCCTTGTTACCGATGCTGTCTATCTCGTATGTCAATTACCACACCCCTTTCCGGCGCTTTCCGGAGAGGCATATCCGGAAAGGCAGAGAAAAAATGGAGTATCAAATCAATCCCGGCGCATGGGGCGCGATGTTCCCGATTCCCGCAAGCGTTGTGGACGAACATCTCAAAATGGTCGGCCGAGACCAGCTTAAGGTCCTTTTATGGCTCTTTCGGCATGCGTCGGATGGCAAAGAATTGACCGATCTGTGCGCGG
>DAWDUP010000009.1:13623-29245 GCA_052346825.1 Candidatus Fimivicinus sp.
GGATACGGGCATTGACCGGGAGGATGCGATCGACGCCATGCAATACTGGATCGGCTGCGGCCTGCTTGTCAAGGCTAGCGAACCCGCAGTATCGCCGCCGCAAATGCTTCCACGGGATGCGGTCGGGCCGGGGAATATAGAATCTTCGCAGCCTGAAAAAACCGCTCTCGCCCCTCTTCCCCTTTCCAAGCCGACCAGCGAACAGATCGCCTGCCGGCTTCTGGAGGAGCCGGCGCTGGGCCTGCTGTATGCGGAGGCGCAGCAAAAGCTCGGGCGTACCATCGGCTATGACGGCCAGTCGACGCTTTTGATGATTCATGACCAGTACGGCCTGCCCGTCGAGGTCATCCTGATGATCTTGGAATATGCCGCCTCGCAGGGAAAAACCTCTATGGCCTACATCGCGAAGATGGGGCGAGACTGGGGCGAGCGCGAAATCGATACGCTGGAAAAGGCGGAGGAGCAGCTCACCCGGCTGCGTACGGGGCAGTCGCTCTGGAACCAGCTGAAAACGCTGACCGGCATCCATACGCCGCGGCCGACCACCGCGCAGGAGAAGTTTCTCACGGAATGGAGCAGCGAGCTTCATTTTGGCATTGATATGATCCATCTGGCCTATGAAGAGATGGCTAATCATACGGACCGGTTGAGCTTTCCCTATATGAATAAGGTGCTTCGCTCCTGGCATGAAAAAGGGCTGCTCACGCCAGAGCAGGTACAGGCGGAAAAACAGGCGCATCAGCAGGCGCGGGGAAAAGCCGTATCCTCTGATCCCGGCGAGAAGAAGCAAAAATCTAAAAAATCAGAGACACGCGACGCGTCCTACGATCTGGACGAGTATACGCGCCGGGCGCTGCACGAGCCGCTGATCTATACCAGGAAGAAACAGGGTTCTTAAAGAAGGGGGAGAGATAGATGCCATACGGACAAGAGATCTATTCCCAGGCAAGGCGGGAGCTGCAGCAGCGAAGGACGCAGGCGGAGCGCGAGGCACAACGGCGCCACGACGAGGTGGCGGAGCAATACCCGGAGCTGACCCATATCGAGCAGAAGATGGCAGAAGCCGGGTATTCGATTGTCTATGCGCTCGGCAGGCCAGATGCTAAAGAATTTGTAGAGGGTTTGAAAAAACAGAGCCTTGCGGCGCAGCGGGAGCGGCGCGAGCTGCTGCAAAAAGCAGGATTACCGGATCATTATCTGGAAACGCCCTATACGTGCCGGCTCTGCAAGGATACCGGCTTTGTGGACGGCAGGATTTGTGCCTGCCACAAAAAGCTGCTGCGCAGCCTTTCCTACGCACAAATCAACAGGCGCTATCCACTGGACCTGTGCGCGTTTGAGGGCTTCCGCCTCGATTATTATCCGGAAGAAGCGGACAGCCGCACGGGGATCTCTCCACGCAGGCGTATGACGGAGATTTTTGAATTCTGCGTCCATTATGCGGAGGATTTCGGCCCGCATTCCCCAAGCCTTTTTTTATGCGGGGCAACGGGGCTCGGGAAAACGCATCTTTCTCTCGCCATCGCGCGCGAAGCCATTGCCAGAGATTTCGCCGTTATTTACGGCTCCACACAAAATCTGCTTCACGATCTGGAGGAGGAGCATTTCGGGCGGCGGGGTTCGGAGGGTGGCGCGACGCAGGAGATGCTGCTTTCCTGCGATCTGCTCATTCTAGATGATCTCGGTGCGGAATTCTCGACCTCCTTCACCGTTGCCGCGCTTTATAATATTATCAACTCCCGCATCAACGCGGGGCTGCCTGTTATCATCAGCACAAATCTGACGCCGGCGGAGCTGGAGGCAAAATATACGCAGCGGATCACCTCGCGCATTATTGGCTGCTATACGTCCCTGATCTTCTGCGGGAGGGATATTCGCCAGTTAAAGCGGTAAAGGGGTTATATAAAAAGGGGGAAACGATGCAAGATCAAAAAATTGACGGTGGCAAGCCTTTTGATTGGGGGCTTACCAGCACGGATTATGCAAAATACCGGGATATTTATCCGGAGCTACTCTATCACGCGCTCCATCAGATGGGAATCGGCAACAAGGGGCAGCATATTCTCGATATCGGAACAGGGACGGGCGTTTTGCCGCGTCATATGGCGCGCTATGGGGCCCGTTTTACCGGAATGGATCTCTCTGAGGCCCAATTAAAACAGGAAAGAGACTTAACGGTCGCGGCAGGGCTTTCCATAGATTACGTACTGGGAGACGCGCATTAGCCACCCTTTGCAGACAATACGTTCGATTGCGTAACTGCGGCGCAGTGCTGGAAGTATATGGACCAGGAGCGTGCAATTCCCTCTTTCCGGCGCATATTAAAGCCCGGCGGCTGTCTCGCAGCTGTCTATATGGCCTGGCTGCCGGATGAAAACCCAGTCGTCCAGCGCTCCATTGAAATCGTCCGCCAATTTAACCCGGATTGGAACGGGTACGACAGAAGGCTGCAGTATTTCACCCCGAGTTGGTGCAAAGGAAGCATCTATCTATCGGAGCTGAAAACGCTGGACGCGGCGCTTCCCTTCTCCCGGGAAGCATGGAACGGCAGGATGCGGGCCTACCGCGGGGTCGGCGCTTCGCTTCCACCTGAGCAGGTGGAGGCATTCAGCCACACACATCTCAAAATGCTGAGGGAAACGATGCCGGAGAATTTTTTCGTCCTCCATGAGATTTCAATCCTGAAATTTCAGTTTCTATAATTCCATTTTCCCCTTGTCCACCAGCAGGAGCGGTTTTTCATCATATAAAAAGGAGTTAACAAAATCAATGGATATCATCGCACAGCTCACCTCTGAATTCCATCTGCAGTCCTGGCAGGTGGAAAACGTCGTCAAGCTCATCGACGAGGGCAATACCATCCCCTTCATCGCACGTTACCGCAAGGAGGCGCATGGCACGCTGGACGATCAAGTGCTGCGTGAGATTTCTGAGCGGCTCGAATACCTGCGTAATCTCGATAAACGGCGGGAGGAGGTCCGTTCCTCCATTGAAGGGCAGGAAAAGCTGACAGATGAATTATCCGATGCGCTGAGCAAGGCGGTTACCCTTGCAGAAATTGAGGATATCTACCGCCCCTTCAGGCCAAAGCGCCGCACGCGGGCCTCCATTGCCCGGGAAAAGGGGCTGGAGCCGCTTGCACAGCTTATTTTCGAACAGAGCCCCCATTCCGGAGAACCACTCTCGCTGGCGCAGCCCTTCCTTGATCCGGAGAAGGGCGTAGAGACCGCAGAGGAAGCCCTGAAGGGAGCGCTTGATATCATTGCAGAGGATCTTTCAGATGACGCCAATATCCGGCGCAGGCTCCGCAATCTCTTCACCGTGTGCGGCGTGGTGCATTCTAAGGCAGCAAAAGATGAGGACAGCGTCTATGCGCCGTATTATGATTTCAGCATACCGGTGGCGAAAATCGCGGGCTATCAGGTGCTGGCAATCGACCGGGGCGAGCGGGAGGGTTTCCTGAAGATAGACGTTACCCTTGATCGCCCGCGTGCTATGAGGGTAATCTCCAGTGTTGCCCTGAAAAATACGGGTTCTCCCTGCACACCGGCCGTGCAGGAGGCAGGCGAAGACGCATATGACCGCCTCATTGAGCCCTCCATTGAGCGTGAAATCCGCTCAGCGCTCACGGAGCGTGCGGCAGCGGCTGCAATCAAGGTTTTTTCCACCAACCTTCGCCAGCTGCTGCTCCAGCCGCCCGTGAAAGGCAAGGTGGCTCTGGGGTTGGACCCCGGCTACAGGACGGGCTGCAAAGTCGCCGTTGTGGATGCGACGGGTCGCGTACTGGATACGGGGGTCATCTATATCACGCACAGCGAAGCGCAGAAGGAGCAGGCGAAGGTTACTCTCCGCCGCCTGATTGAACAGCACAGCGTGGAGATCATCGCCATCGGCAATGGAACCGCCTCCAAGGAGACGGAAATTTTCACGGCAGAACTGCTCAAATCCATTGACCGCAAGGTCTCCTATATGGTCGTCAGCGAAGCGGGTGCATCCGTCTATTCCGCCTCTAAGCTCGCCGCAGAAGAATTCCCGCAGTTTGACGTTTCTCTGCGCAGCGCGGTTTCCATCGCGCGCAGGCTGCAGGACCCGCTGGCGGAGCTGGTCAAAATCGATCCCAAGGCCATTGGCGTAGGTCAATATCAGCACGATATGCCTAAAAAAGAGCTGGATAATGCGCTTGGCGGCGTGGTGGAGGACTGTGTCAACGCAGTTGGCGTCGATCTGAACACCGCCTCCCCCTCCCTGCTCGCGCGCGTCTCGGGCGTGAACAGCACCGTCGCGAAAAATATCGTCGTTTACCGCGAGGAAAATGGCGCCTATCCTTCCCGCGCCGCCATGAAAAAGGTGCCGAAGCTCGGCGCAAAGGCGTTTGAGCAGTGTGCAGGCTTCCTGCGCGTGCCAGAGAGCAAAAATGTTCTCGACCATACGGGTGTCCATCCGGAGAGTTATGACGCAGCCAAAGCCCTTTTGACCCTGTGCGGCTATTCCCTGCAGGAGGTATCGGATGGCGCAATCGGAGCGCTGCAGGAGCGCATTGACGCCATCGGGGAGGAAGAGGCTGCCAAGCGGCTGGAAATCGGTGTGCCAACGCTGCGCGATATCGTCAAAGAGCTCCTGCGCCCGGGCCGTGACCCGCGCGATGAGCTTCCGCCGCCGCTGCTGCGCACTGATATCATGGATATCAAGGATTTAAAGCCGGGGATGGAACTCAAGGGGACAGTCCGCAATGTGATCGATTTCGGCGCGTTTGTCGATATCGGCGTTCATCAGGACGGTCTGGTCCACATCTCCCAGATTGCCAACCGCCGGCTTTCCCACCCGTCTGAGGTGCTCAAGGTGGGGGATGTCATCACAGTCTGGGTGCTCAGCATCGATGTGGCAAAAAATCGGATTTCCCTGACGATGAAAAAGCCCACTGAGCAGACGGCCGGCTAATATTGCGCGCCTTGACCATCCGGCATGTAAAACGTATAATGAAAGCAAAGAGCAAAGGGGGCCTATTTTGATGGACTATCGGAAATACGGAGACACCATCGTCCTGTGTCTGGTACGTGGAGAGGAGGTTCTTTCCTGCATCCGCAAGGTCTGTGCCGCCGAACAGGTACGCTTAGCGGAGATTTCCGCGTTGGGCGCGGCGGACCATGCGGTCGTCGGCGTTTACCATCTGGACGAAAAGCGGTTTTCCCCCTGTGTGCTAGACGGGGAAATGGAAATCTGCGCACTGGCGGGCAACGTCACGCGGCGCGGCGAAGAGCTTTATTTACATTTGCACGGTTCTCTTGCGGATGCGCAGGGCAATGTTTTCGGTGGGCATGTGAACGAAATCCGGATCAGCGCGACTGCGGAAATTTTCATCCGCCTGCTTCCCGGAGAAGTAAACCGCCGATTGGATGAGAAAACCGGGATTTTTTTGATGGATTTTGACATACGCGGGGAGAACGAAGAAACGTCCTGACCATATGACATGCAACCGCCCGTTTCAGCATCTACGAAAAGGATGGCCATCTTTATGAATTTTACAACCAATGAAAAAACCGGCGTTTCAGAAGGCTTCTGCCTGATCAAAACCTGCGATAAAAAGCAGACGGCACGTGGGATACCCTATCTCGATCTGGTGCTAACTGATCAGTCGGGTGAAATTTCAGCAAAGCTATGGGATTATAAGGAGGAAACACAGGGGCCCTTTGCCGCAAACGATCTGGTTAAGGTGCGCGGACGGATCGACGTTTACAACGGCGCGGATCAACTCCGCATCGACCGGATCCGTCAGGTTGTACCTTCCGATCACGTCCAGATGAGCGATTATGTCCCCAGCGCGGCCTATGACGGCGAATGGATGCTCTCGGAAATCCGCTCGCTGGTCAGTGCCTTTGAAACGGAAGACTTAAAGGCGCTCGTCATGGAGCTGCTCAATGAATACGAGGAAAAACTGCTCTATTGGCCGGCTGCCTTCAAGCTGCACCACGCGATCCGCGGCGGGCTTTTATGTCATACGCTTTCCATCGTGCGGCTTGCGCAGGGCGTATGTAAAGTGTACCCCTTTGTGGATCGGGAGCTTCTGCTCTCCGGCGCGATCCTGCACGATATCGCAAAGATTGAGGAATTTACCGTCAGCAGCACGGGCATTGCGAGCGGCTACACAGCGCAGGGCATGCTGATCGGCCACCTGGCTGCCGGCGCGATGGCGGTCGACCGGGCGGCGCGCCGGCTGGGCACGCCGCAGGAGACGGCCATGCTGGTGGAACATATGCTTCTCTCCCACCATGGAGACCCAGAATTTGGTGCCGCAGTGCGGCCGCTGTTTTTGGAGGCGGAGCTTCTCTCTGAACTCGACCTGATGGATGCGCGCATCTATGAGATGGCGCAGGCGATCCAAACCACGCAGCCGCACGGTTTTTCGCCGCGTCAATGGGCGCTTGACAACCGAAAGCTCTATCATCACGCCCGGCGCGAGGTGGAGCCAGGGGTTACCCTGCGCGTATCGGATGCAGACTCCACAGAATAAACAACGCAAACACGAAAAAGGCGCCGCTGGATTTTCCAGCAGCGCCTTTTCTGATGAACCACATTCTACAAAGGCCGTCGCCTGCAGGATGTGGTTATTTTTTTGTTTTTTTCAATCGGTATTTTTTCCAAAGGGACAAAATGAGAATGCAGAATAATACGCCCGCAAGCGCGCCCAGAGCATCGACGCAAACATCGAAAAAACGGCAGGCTCTGCCGGGGATCAAAATCTGGTGCAGCTCGTCCGTTACGGCATAGAGGACGGTCAGCCCCCAGGAAAGGTAGGGCCGCCCGCGTCCGCAGGTCCGGTACAGTGCATGAAACAGGAGAATCGCCAGCAGCGCAAACTCCGCCGCATGTGCCAGCTTGCGGAGAACGGTGGAGGGAATCAGCAGGCCCACAACGTCGAAGATTCCCGCCAGCACACCGTCGCTGAGCGACTGGGAATCGGAACCGGACTGCTGGGAGAAACAGAAGATCATCACCATGCAAACTGCCGCCAGGGCCCAGGAGACAATACAGCGCCAAACTTGTCTCTTTGTTTGAACCGTTGTCATTTGTCCAGCCGTTCCCCCTTTAGGAAGCTTACCGTTCCATTTATGGTGTGCAGGGAGATGCCAGAAACATTTTTCGCCATGGCGCAAAAGCTGCTCTCTGCGTACAGCGGATAGACCAGGCCGTTTTGGATGAGATGGGTTTCCGCCTGCTTGCACAGCTCCGGCAGCTGTGCAGCTCCGGCTGTGTTCATTGAGGAGATCATTTTATTATAAGCCTCCGAGCTGTATCCCAACAGGTTGCCGCTTGCGCCGGAGGCAAATCGGGAGAGAAAATCGACCACAGAGGAGCCGGATGCCGTGACAGGTGCAAAGGCAATTTCATAGTCCCCCTTTTCCACGCGGGAGCGCAGCACCGGCCGCTCCACAGCCTCCAGCCGAAGTATCAGCGTGATGCCCAGAGCGCTTTGCCAGTTTTGAATGAGCCTGCGGACCATCTCAGTATGCTCCTGCGCGCACAAGACCGTGAGCGTCGCGCTTTCTTTGCCGAGTGCATCCAGCTCCCTTTCCCAGCGTCTGCGGGCCTCATCGGCGTTGTAGGCCAGCCGGCCGACAGCGCCCACTCGTTCCCGGTAATTTTGATCGCCCAGCGTACAGAAGGCAGGGACGAAGCCATTCGCCTCTTTTGTCAGATCCGCGGACGGCTCCAGGGCGGAACGGCTGAGTCCCTGGCAGAGCGCAATGCGCAAGTTGCCGTTTTTCAGCAAACTGCTACCGGCGTTGAAGCAAAGCGCCCAGGTGATATTCTGAAATTCCTGCAGGGTGATGCCGCTTCGCTCGTCCAGGGAGCCGGCCTGCGACTGGGTCAGGGGAGCGGCATCGTACCTGCCCTCCTGCAGCTTATCGAGGCGGGATTGCTCATTTGTGTTGATATAAAGGCTGACCGATGCGGGCAAAGCAGAGGTTTCCCCCCGGTAATCCGGATTCTTTTTCAGCAGCAGGGACTTGTCATGTGTCCATTGAGAGAGGTAAAAGGGGCCGTTGCAGATCAAATATTTTCGCTCCAGGCCGTACCGGCCAGAGGTTGCCTGAAAAAAGGCCTCGTCGCAGGGCATGCTCACAGGAAGGGTCAGCGCATAGAGGAAATTGCTGTCTGCGCGGGACAGCCTGATTTCCAGCGTATTGCCGTCGACGACCCGAATGCCCAGCTGGTCCGCGTTGGCGGAGCCGCGATGGACCGTCTGCGCATTTTCAATCGCATAGAGAATCTTTGCTGCCGCCATGCCGGTTTCCGGCAGCAGGGCGCGTTTTAGGCCGAACGCAAAATCGTATGCATTAAGTGTGGTGTCGATCGTTTTCCCTTTGCCCAGAAGGGCTTCGATATCCTTGCCTTCAGCGATATGCCACTTCATGCCCGAGCGCAGATGGAAGGTATAGATGCGGCCGTCCGCCGAAATGTCCCATCTCTCTGCAGCCCCCGGTACGATGGAGCCCTTTTCATCCAGGCGGACAAGCCCCTCAAAGCAGTTACTCGTGACCAGCCGGGCCGTATCGTCTGCAGCGATCTGTGGATCGAGACAGACCGGCTCGCCGTCGATTGGATAGGCGAGATCCTTATCTGTACCGGTCTTTTGGGAACAGCCGGTGAGCATTGGTAATAAAAGCGCAATAGAAAGCACCAGTGGAAGGAGTCGATTTTTTATCGTTTTCTTCACGCCTTTCTTTCCTTTCCTGTGTTTTTTCTCATCTTATCACCCCGTTTCTTTGGATACAAGGCAGTATTTGTAAACAATTTCAGATCAACAGAACCGAAGCTTTTTCCGCAGCGCGTCCGGGTAAGCCGGGATCGCACCGCTGGAGGCAGCTACAAAATCCGATAGAATGCCGCCGCACCGGGCGCTGCGGAAGAGATCCCAGCCAGCGAGCAGGCCGCTGATAAAGCCTGCGCTGAAGGCATCCCCTGCGCCCACGGTATCCACCGCTTTTGAGACACATTCATTGATGTCCCGCATTTCTCCGCGGGAATAAACGGTACAGCCGCGCGGCCCCCTTGTCACCAGCACGCAGCGCAGCTGATCATATTGTGCAAAAAGGGAACAAACCATCTCTTCTTCTCCAGCACCGCCGGGCAGAAGCGCACCGAAACGATGTGCCTCCTCCTCATTGAGCTTGAGGATTGTGGCATACCGCAGGGAGGCCTCCACCATCTCACGAGGGCAGAAGCCGCGGCGGACATTCACATCAAAAAAGATGTCCGGGAACGGGCAGGTTTCCAGAATACGGAACAACGTATCGCGGGATTCCTCCGCCATCTGTACCATAGAGCCGAAATAGAAGAGAGAAAAAGCCTCGTTCCGGATCGAGTGAAACGCTGCAGAATCGGCATCAATGTGCTGATAGCTGACCCCATCCGGAAACGAATAGGAGGGAATCCCCTGCTCATTCAGCGCGACAATTGCCGTGCCGGTTGGGTACCGATCGTCAATCCTTACATATTTCGTCCTCACGCCAAGGTTTGTAATCTCCTGCCATGCACGGATGCCGAGCGAATCCCTTCCGACCTTGCTATAAAGAAAGGCGTCCTCGCCGAGCTGCGCCAGATGACCAGCCAGATTAAACGGTGCGCCGCCGATATGCGCCTGCCCGTTGATCACATCCCAGAGCCCCTCTCCGAATGAAAGTACCTTCTGCATGGCTTCTCCTTCTCACTTGCCGCATAGCGCGAGCACTGCATGCGCGATCATCTTCGCATTGCGCAGAAGATTCTCTTCCGTAATGAATTCGTCTGCGCCGTGCATATTGTTCTCTTCCCCCGGAAACATTGCGCCGAAAGCCACGCCGCCCGGAATGCCATGGACATAGGTGCCGCCCCCGATTGCGATACAGTAGCCCGGGAGGCCGGTCTGCTGTGAATAGACCTCCAACAGCGTCTGAACGAACGGGCTGTCCTTTGGCACCATATGCGGCTCGGAACCCATCGTGTTTTTGAAGGAAAAGCCCTGATCCGTAAGCGCCTGGGACAGCTTCTGCGTTACGCCGGAGAGCGTTTCGCACAGCGGAAAACGGATGTCGACCGTGCCCTCCAAAGTGCCCTCGCAGCACTGTAAAACGCTCAGCGCGAGCGTAAGCGCCCCGGACTCCGGCTCCCTGCAGGAAAGGCCGGCAGATTTGCCATCTGTCTCCCCATGGGGAAATAACTGGCCCAGCGCCTGCAAAAGCCGCTGCAGGCCGTCTTGCTCCAGGCCAGGCAGCGCGCAGAGCAGCTGAATCAGGCCGGTCAGGGCATTTTCTCCCTGCTCCGGCATCGAGGCATGCGCGCCGCGGCCGTTTGCAAACAGATGGAGTTTGCCGCTCTGCTCCCGACAAGAGAAGGAAATGGCTGAGGATAATGCCTTGGCCGCCTCCTCCACCTCCTGCTGTGAAATACCGGATAGACAGGCTTCTGCCTGACCGGGAACCGCGTTTGCCGCCTTTCCCGCCCGCAGCCAGAGGATGCGCCGATCTCCCGCCTGCCGGTAGGCCGCGCCGAAGCTGGCTCGCAGCATGCCCTTTTCAATATTGATGATTGGATAATCACCGTCCGGTGTGAACAGCATCGGCGGCATTTTTCGTTTGCTTCTGTAAAGTGCCAGGTCGGAGGAGCCGTTTTCCTCATCGCTTCCCAGCAGCAGCCGTACAGGAGCGGCGAGCGGAATTTGAAGTGCATGAAGAGCCCCAAGGGCAAACAGGGCTGCCACAGCAGGCCCCTTGTCGTCGATCGTGCCGCGCCCGTAAAGCCGTCCGTCCCGGCAGGTGAGCGAATAGGGCGGCACCGTCCATCCTGTTCCCTCTGGTACCACGTCCAGGTGGCACAGGATTCCGAGCCGCGGCTCATCCCCTTCTCCCAGATCAGCTTCTACCATCACATGTTCCACCGTGCTTGTACGCAGCCCTAGTGTGGCGGCTAGCTGGGCCCCTTTTTGCAGTGCGGCATCGGGGCCCTTCCCATAGGGAGCGCCGTTTTCCACCTGTGTACGAAAGCTGGGAATCTCCACAAGGGAGGCGAGCGCTACCCGCATTGCTCCGATTTGGCGCCCCAGATAGGCGTCAATGCTTTCCTTTCCCATAGAAATGATCCATCTCCTTTCACCAATGGGTTCTGCAAATCAATCCTAGCGGGACGCTCTGTGCGAGCGCCTCTCCGCCGAGCGGGCAGGGATGGCAGCCACCCTTACCCATAATCATCTTTTATAAAATTTGGATAAATCTACCTAAAAATATAGGCGGCATAAACGGCCATTCCGTGTTCTCTAGCCTGTCGAACAGACCAGATCAGCCCTTCCTACACTTCTTGCGCTGCGATTATTTGCCCGGTGCGGCAATGGTGTGCGGCTGCTGGAAATCTTGGCACCGATATATGATATATTTTATGCCATGAAAGGCGCCTACATCCCACCCATTGAGCAGTTCTACACTGTCAAACAGGAGAACATCACCTTCTCTGCCACACGCAGAATGGCGTCCTTCATCCGCTTCTGATGCGTAAATTCCGCGTTCTGCGTATGCTCTCCGCGGCAGGATCTTCTTCCTTCCCTCTCCTTCTGTGGTGGAAACAACAATCCTCTCACGCTTTTTATATCTAAAAAATAATATCACATTCGATGCGGCGGATACAAGAGCATCAATTGGGCACAACGGAAAAAAGGTGTGAACATTATTCACAATATGCTCTTTTTTTTGCTTTAAACAGTATAATTATACAGAAAATAACAGATACTAGCGACATAAAGGCGGTGAGGGAATGCTTGCAACGCATCTGCGTCTGCTCCGGGAAAAAAACGGCTTGACCCAAAAACAGGTCGCAGAAATGTTAAATATCGATCGTTCCACTTACGCCTATTATGAATCCGGGAAAACCAGGCCTGATATCCTCACCATTGCAAAGCTCGCACGTCTTTACCGTATCAGCACGGATTTTCTGCTGGATGTAAGGATTCCATCGCTGCAGATGGAGCTGCATGATGAACGGGCGGACTATCAAAGCTTTCAAACCGCGCGTGCACAATATCTTTCCGACCTGTCCAGAGATGAGCAGAACCTGATTTTGTATTATCGGCAGCTGGAAAACAAAGCGGATGCTTTTATGCGGCTCCAGACACTTTATGAAGAAGAGCAGGCCACTCGGGCACAGGAGGAGCAGGCTTTTTTAGCAACAATGGGAGAACAGCTGAAAGAGGGGCCGGAGGCTTGAGTCTGCATTCAAATCCATAAATCAAATGTACGAGATTTTTTCACTACGCACAATCGACGAAAAAGATTGTGCGTTTTCTTTTGCTTTTACACACGCATGCCCTTGACAGGCATCAAGATGTGCTATATAATAGCAATCGCTACACAGGAATTCCACTATATCTAGTATGCAGGCGAGTTCATTTCGACTAGATATACTATTACTTTCACAACAGGAGGCGCTGGGCGTATGTTAACAAAAATCATCAAACGCGACGGGCGAGAGGTCGATTTCTCACTTGAGAAGATTGCAAATGCAATTTTTAAAGCTGCGCAGTCTATGGGCGGAAAGGATTACGACGAGTCCGTATCCCTGGCCAATCAGGTCGTGGATTATCTGGAGAAACAGGGCATCCAGAAACCGACGGTGGAGCAGGTCCAGGATGCGGTTGAAAAGGTCCTGATCGAAAACGGACATGCCCGCACCGCAAAGGTCTATATCCTGTACCGTGCGGAGCGCTCCCGTGTGCGCGAGATGAATACCCGCCTGATGAAAATCTACGAGGGGCTCACCTTTAAAGACGCAAAGGATAATGATATTAAGCGCGAAAACGCCAATATCGACGGCGATACCGCCATGGGCACGATGCTTAAATACGGCTCTGAGGGTGCGAAGCAGTTCAATGAGCTGTTTGTCCTCAATCCGGAGCATTCCAAGGCGCACCATGAAGGCGATATTCACATTCACGATCTCGACTTCCTCACGCTGACCACGACCTGCTGCCAGATTGATATCATCAAGCTGTTTCAAGGCGGTTTCTCCACTGGGCACGGCTATCTGCGCGAGCCGAACGACATTGCCAGCTATTCTGCGCTCGCCTGTATTGCCATCCAGTCCAACCAGAACGACCAGCATGGCGGCCAGAGCATCCCGAATTTCGACTATGGCATGGCGCTGGGTGTGGCCAAAACCTATGCAAAACTCTATCGCCGCAATATGAGCAAGGCGCTTGAGCTGCTGGGCGATATCGAGAATTCCTGCGAGGTTGCGGACGCAGTTTGCAAGCGCGTTAAAGAGGAAAACGGTCTTACGCCCAAGCTTGCCAATGACAATGGCTATCAGGAGGCGGAGGCAAAGATTCTGCAAAGCGACTATCATCTCGACGAGGCAGTCGTCAGGCGTGCGCAGGAGTTCACGCTACGCAGGGCCTTTAAGGAGACGGACCGCGCCACCTATCAGGCGATGGAAGCTCTCGTGCATCACCTTAACACCATGCATTCCCGCGCCGGCGCACAGATTCCCTTCAGCTCCATCAATTACGGCATGGATACCTCTCCCGAGGGCCGTATGGCGGTCAAGAACGTTCTCCTCGCCACAGAAGCAGGCCTTGGCAATGGCGAAACACCGGTATTCCCGATCCATATCTTCCGCGTCAAGGAGGGCGTCAGCTACAATCCCGGCGATCCGAACTACGATCTGTTTAAGCTTGCCTGCCGCGTGTCGGCCAAGCGCCTGTTCCCGAATTTCTCCTTTATGGACGCGCCGTTCAACGCGCAGTATTACGTGGAGGGCGACTACGATACAGAAATCGCCTATATGGGCTGCCGCACCCGCGTGATGGGAAATGTCTACGATAAAACACGCCAGACGACAGGCGGCCGCGGGAATCTGAGCTTCACTTCGATCAACCTCCCTCGCCTTGCGATCAAGGCGCATGGCAATATCGACCTCTTCTTTGAGGATCTCGACCGCAAGATCGACCTGGTAATCGACCAGCTGCTTGAGCGCTTGGAGATCCAGTCGAAGAAAAAGGTCCGCAACTATCCCTTCCTGATGGGGCAGGGCATCTGGATCGATTCCGATAAGCTTGGCCCGGACGATGAGGTGCGTGAGGTGCTCAAGCACGGCACGCTCTCCGTGGGCTTCATTGGCCTTGCGGAAACGCTGAAATCCTTGGTTGGCGTACACCACGGCGAGAGCGTCGAGGCGCGCAATCTCGGCCTCGAGATTGTGGCCCACATGCGCAACCGGATGGATGAGGAGTCGGAAAAGACCGGGCTCAATTTCACCCTGCTCGCAACGCCGGCGGAAGGCCTTTCCGGCCGCTTTGTCCGCATGGATAAGGAACGCTATGGCGTGATCGAGGGCGTTACAGACCGCGCGTACTATACGAACTCTTTCCACGTTCCGGTTTATTATCCGATCTCCGCTTTCGATAAGATCAAGATCGAGGCCCCCTATCACGAGCTGACCAATGCCGGCCACATCTCCTATATCGAAATGGACGGCGACCCGACGGAAAATCTCGATGCCTTTGAAGCGGTGATCCGTTGCATGAAGGAAAACAATATTGGCTATGGCTCCGTCAATCACCCGGTCGATCATGATCCGGTCTGCGGCTATACCGGCATCATCAACGATGAATGCCCGAAATGTGGCCGCCATGAGGGAGACGGCAACCCCGATTTTGAGCGCATCCGCCGCATCACCGGCTATCTGGTCGGTACGCTCGACCATTTCAACGATGCCAAATATGCGGAAGTGATGGATCGCGTCAAGCATTCCATTGGCACAGGCGCAGGGGAGTTTGAGCAGGTCTGATGGATACGATGGAAACCCCTCTGCGGCTTGCAGGCGTCATCCGCGAGTCGATCGTGGACGGTCCGGGCTGGCGTTTTGTCGTCTTCGCGCAGGGCTGCCCACACCACTGCCCCGGCTGCCAGAACCCACAGACGCATGATTTTGAAGGCGGCTACGACAGCAAGGTTGGCAATCTGATCGCTGAAATCAAAAAAAATCCGCTCCTCTCCGGCGTAACCTTGAGCGGGGGCGATCCGTTCGCACAGGCAGAACCATTCGCTGTCCTAGCCTCTGAGGTGCACAAGCTGGGCCTGAATATAGTTACCTATACGGGCTGGACCTATGAGCAAATCATCGCAGGGCTCGATGCACATCCCGGCTGGAAGGAGCTTTTAACGCAATCAGATGTGCTCGTCGATGGGCGCTTCCTCTTGGAGGAAAAGTCTCTGGCGCTTCTGTTTCGCGGCTCGCGTAACCAGCGCACCATCAATGTAAAACAGTCTCTGGAAGAAGGCAGAGCGGTGGAATGCGATCTGAGGAATGGTATGCCTGCTTGATAGCCATAGGATTGGAAAACAGAATGCAGAAATTGACCGGTGCCGTTTCAAACGGTACCGGCTTTTTTCTGCCGCTTTGCAGGGAGGCTGTTGCATATGGAAAGCGATGGATTATACTTCTTTGCAAGTTGTTGTATATATGCTATAATCTTTATGATAAAAACGAATCAAATTTGGAGGGATAAAAAATGGAAAAACGTATTTTTAATAAACTCGGATTTGAGACCTCGCTCCTGGGACTGGGCTGTATGCGTTTTCCGCAGAAGGATGGCAAA
>DAWDUP010000010.1:0-1492 GCA_052346825.1 Candidatus Fimivicinus sp.
GCCCCGTTTTTGATATCGATTGCGGGAAAAATCAGCATAACAAAACTCCTTTTTCTGAAGTCTGACATCTGCCGTCCGGCATCTGTTTATTCCAGCGTGCCCTTCGTTGAGAGTGTTCCCCTGCCGGTTTCACGCACCGCCTGTGAGAGCGCATGGGCCGCAGCCTTGAAAAGCGCCTCGATCTGGTGGTGGGAATTGCCGCCGTAGGGCACATTCAGATGCAGCGTGATCCCCGCGTTCATGGTAAACGCGCGGAAAAATTCGCCGCACATACAGGTGTCGAACCCGCCGACGCGCTCCTCCGGAAACGTGGCGTTAAACACAAGGAAGGGCCGCCCGCTGACATCCACTGCCGCCGAGGCGAGCGTCTCATCCATCGGGATGAGAAAGCTGCCGTACCGCGCGATCCCGCTTTTATCGCCGAGCGCCTCACAGAACGCCCGGCCCAGCACGATGCCCGTATCCTCGATCGTATGGTGGCAGTCCACCTCGAGATCGCCCTTGACCGCCACCTCCAGCCCGAAGCCGCCGTGCACGGCAAAGGCCTGCAGCATATGGTCAAAAAAGCCGATTCCCGTATCGATTGCGACGTCGCCGCCGTCGAGCGCGAGGCGCACGGTCACGCGTGTCTCCTTGGTGCTGCGCATCTGTTCCGAAGTCCGCATATGGATGACATCCTTTCTCCGCAATTCAATCGGATTCATTCTCTGTGTAGAAGGCGCGGAGCGCATCCGCCACCTTTTGGTTTTCATGGTTGCGCCCGGCGGTCACGCGCAGGTATTCGCCCATGCATCGCACAATGATCCCCTGTTTTTTAAGCGCTTCAAACAGCTCGCCCGCCCGCTCGCATTTCGCCCAGATAAAATTGGTTACAGGCCGCACCACCTCTACTTTGCCAGGGAAATCGGCGGCAAGCGACTGAAACAGGCCGTAAAGCGCCTCCCGCGATTCCATGAGCCGTTCAATATTGCGCTTCAACTGCTCCGGGTGGGAAAACGCAACACAGCCGAGCGCCTGCGAGACGGAATTGACGTTATACGGAGATTTCACGCTGCGGATCACGCGCGTGAGCGTTTCATTCGCCACGGCAAAGCCCAGCCGGATGCCCGCAAGGCCGATCGCCTTGGAACAGGTGCGCAGGAGGATGAGATTGTCATACTGCACCGCCTCGCCCAGCAGGGATTGATCCCAGAAATCCATATACGCCTCGTCCAGCACCACCAGCGCATCCGTCCCGCGGATGATTTTACGCGCATCGTCCGCGGAAAGGCCCACGGAGGTTGGGTTGCAGGGGTTGGAGAATACGATTAGCCGCGCCCCTTCCCGCTGCGCCGTGTCGATCACCCGCTGCGGATCAATGGTGAAATCCGCGTTTTTCTCCATCGTTACGCATGGGCATTCCACGATGCCGGTGTAAAAGCGATACATTGAAAAATCCGGCGCAAGGGTGAGCACCTTGTCTCCTTTTTGCAGAAAAGCGCTCATGATAATG
>DAWDUP010000010.1:1502-28976 GCA_052346825.1 Candidatus Fimivicinus sp.
GCAAACAGGCCGCAGACCTTCTCCGCATACGGGTCCGGGTAGCGGTTGAGCGCAACGTCCGCCAGCGCCCGCTCCATCTCTGCGCGGATTTCATCGGGAAACGGGATATAGGATTCGTTGGCATCCAGCCGGATCGGGTATTCCCCGCAGATCGGATCATAAGGGGTCAGGGCTTTGATTTTATCATTCAGGGCAAATGCCACGGTCAAAACCTCACTTTGATGGAATTTGCATGGGCGGTCAGACCTTCCGTTTCCGCGAGCTTGACGATATCGTCCTTCGCCTCGCGCAGGGCGGACTCTGTATAATAGAGAAAGCTCGATTTTTTCACGAAGCTGTCCACACCCAGCGGGGAGAAGAAGCGCGCCGTCCCGCTCGTGGGCAAAACGTGGTTCGGCCCCGCGTAGTAATCGCCCAGCGGTTCCGGCGAATAGTTGCCGAGCCGGCGTTATCAATCCGGCCGATGTATTCCATCGGGTTTTCCACGCACAGCTCCAGATGCTCGGGCGCCAGATCGTTTGCAAAACCGATGGCCTCGTCGAGCGTCTGGCAGACAATCACTGCGCCGTAGTCTAGGAGGGACTGTTCAATGATTTTCCGGCGGGAAAGCGAGCGCACCTGCTCCTTAAGCGCGGAAACCGTCTCCCTTGCGATCCGCTCGCTGGTGGTGAGCAGGATGGCGGAGGCCAGCACGTCGTGCTCGGCCTGGGACATCAGGTCCGCCGCGAGAAAGGCGGGCTTCGCCGCCTCATCCGCGACGATGAGAATCTCGCTCGGCCCCGCGACCATATCAATATCAACCGTGCCATAGAGCAGCCGCTTCGCCGTAGCGACATAGATATTGCCAGGGCCGACAATTTTATCGACACGCGGCACCGTTTCTGTGCCGTAGGCAAGCGCCGCAACCGCCTGCGCGCCGCCGATCAGGTAAATCCGGTCGACGCCCGCAACGGCCGCAGCCGCAAGGATATCCGGATTCGCGCTCCCGTCCTTTGCCGGGGGCGTAACCATGATCAGCTCCTCCACGCCCGCGATCTTTGCGGGGATCGCGTTCATCAGCACGGAGGAGGGGTACGCCGCTGTGCCGCCCGGCACATAGAGGCCGACACGTTTTAGGCCGCGCACGCGCTGGCCGAGGATCACGCCGTTCCCCAGCGTGTTGAGAAAGCTCTGCCGTTTTTGCCGCTCGTGAAAATCGCGGATGTTGGCGGCGGCCTGATAGAGGGCATAGACAAATTTGGAATCGCACTGGTCGAGCGCCGCCTCCATTTCAGGGCGCTCGATCAGAAGATGCTCCGGCAGATGACCGTCGAACTGGAGCGTATAATTTTCCACGGCGCGGTCACCATTTTGACGGACATTATCGAGAATCGCCGTCACGGCGGCGGTCACCTTGCGGTCGACCTCTCCGCTGCGTGCTTTGAGCTGCCGGATGAGCTTCTGCTCCGCCTTTCCGTCAGCGCGGGTAATCGGGATCATTGCAATTCCTCCTTCGCCTGTTCTACCTGCTCTAGAAATGCTTCGATTTCCTCGCGGCGCAGCTTCATGCTCGCCATATTGACGATCACGCGCGCGGAGACCGGCATGATCTCTTCAATCACTTCCAAGCCGTTTTCCTTGAGCGTTGTGCCCGTTTCCACAATATCAACAATCGCATCAGAAAGCCCCAATAAGGGTGCGAGCTCCACGGAGCCTTCAATCTTGATGATCTGCACATCCATGCCCTTCGATTCAAAATAGGAACGGGCCACCTTTGGATATTTCGTGGCGATGCGCTTAACGTTGTGGCCGCCGAAAAAATCCTTTCCCGCAGGGCCCGCCAGCGCAAACCGGCAGCATCCGAAGCCGAGATCCGTCACCTCGTAAAAGCTCGTGCCGTTTTCCACAATCGTATCCTTGCCGACGATGCCGATCTCGCACACGCCGTGCTCGATATAGGTGATCACATCCGCGGCCTTGGCGAGCACCGCTTCATAGGGCCCTACCGGCAGGATCAGCCGCCTCCCCTTTTCGATCAGGCTCGTACAGTCGAGCCCCATCTTCGTAAAGAGCTGCACGCTCATTTTTTCGAGCCTGCCCTTGGTCAGGGCAATACGGATCGGCCTCATTGCGCCGCACCCCCTTTCGTACCATTCACGGTGATGACCTCCACGCTCTCGGCCTTAACGACGTCAAGCCGCCCGATCCCCTTGCGGGCCGCGTAATCACGCGCCGCTTCGGCGGAATCGAGCACGCAGTTTTCACACACGAGCCCCTGCTCGTTTAAGCAACGCGCATAGGAGAGCGCGCGCACCTCGCAGCCATCAACCCCAAAGACCAGCACGTCGGCCGCTTTCGGCGCTGCAGCATCGCCCCGCGCGCACATGGCGGAGGCGAGCGCATCCACCTCCACGCCGAAGCCAGTGGCAGGCATAGGGCTCCCAAACTCGCCGAGCAGGCCGTCATACCGCCCGCCGGAGAGCACTGTAACACCCGAACCCTCGATATAGCCACGGAAGACGACACCCGTATAATAATTCCCGCGGTGGACAAGCCCCAGGTCGATATTCACCTTATTTTGTAAGCCAAGCTGCATCAGCAGCCGGTATATGTTCCGCAGATAGGAAAGCGGTTCCAAAGCTCTTTGATCGTCGTACAGGGCAGCTGCCTCATCCAGAACTTCCTCGCCGCCGAACAGGCGCGGCAGCCTCCGGATCGCACGGGCGGCCTGCGTATCGCCTGCCTGATCGAGCGCATCGTTGAGAGCGGCGTAGTTCTTCATTTCAATCAGCTCTGCAATCTCCTCCCGGAGCGTTTCATCCGCCTCCAGCGCCTGAAACAGGGCACCGGAAAAACCGGCATGGCCAATCTCAATGCGGAAATCCGGCGCGCCGCACTGCTCAAGCGCGTCAACGGCGGTCGTGAGAATCTCCAGATCCGCCCGCAGGCCGGACGCGCCGACGAGCTCGATGCCGCTCTGCGCCGACTCGTCCCTACGTCCGGTCAGGCCTGGATGGCGTCGGAAGACATTTTGTGAATAAAAAAGCCGGAGCGGAATAGTCTCGTCCCGCAGGCGCGTCGCCGCGATGCGTGCAATCGGCAGCGTATTGTCCGGCCGGAGAACCATCAGCCTGCCGCGCGCATCCGTCACATTATAGAGCGTTTCCAGCGGCATACCGGCGCTCTCCCGGTCAAACACGTCAAAAAATTCTAATGTAGGTGTGATCACGCGGTTATAGCCGCGCGCCTTGAACAGGCGGGAAAGCGTACTCTCCACCTCACGGCGCGCCGCACATTCCTCAAAAAGCAGGTCGCGCGTCCCCTCGGGCGTAGCGCGCTCATATCGCCTGATTGCCAAAATGACGGCCTCCTTTCGCTTTAGTGTGATAGCATGATATCATATTGAAGGACGCTATGTCAACCCTTTTGCTGATTCTTTTGCATTCCCAACCGCCCCGGATAGTGTAGAAGCAGCTTCTGCGGATAATCCTGAATGCTGCCGTTTTCAAGCAGATCCTCAATCGTTCTGGATAGCTCCAGTAGGGAACCGGTATTTTCCTCCGTCACCCACATACGCAGCACGCCGATGGTACCGGACACGATAACATTAACGCGGGTGCGCAGATCAAGTGAATTCTCCTCCTGAAAGATCGTATTCAGAATGTGGAGAAATTCGTCTACAAGCCGCACACGCAGCTTTTCCAAAAGCTGCGCGGCCGCCGTCCCCCGCAGCAGCTTGACATAATACTCCTTATCCCGCTCGAGCCACTGGGAAATCTGAAGGAACAGCGTAATTGGCGGCGAGGTGGGAAGCGGATTGAAATAATCACAAAAAAAGCCCTGCACCCTTCCAACAAATTCATTCTCCATCTGCTCGAGCATATCATAGATATCCAAATAATGCAGATAAAAGGTGCTTCTGTTTACATCCGCTCTTTGTGTCAGCTCCTTGACGGAAATCTGGCTGACCTCCTTTTCAAGCATGAGCTCTACCAGCGTCTTCTGAAGTAATGTCTTGGTCCTTTTGACACGTCTGTCCTGTGAATTCGCTTTCATCATATTTACTTTTCTCCCCCATTGCGCAACAATTTTGAAACTATTGTCGAATATCGGACGAAACGAGAAAATCTGATGCGTGACAGCAGTTTTTAAAATTATTATAATAGAAATAGTAAAAATGATCAACACACTGTTTGATAAAAAATAAATTTGTTTCCGGCGTCTATTATCTCTCAGGGATTGTAACAGTTTCGTTTTGGAGGATGCGCGGTATTGATAACGCTTGCTCGACCTGCTTTGCCAAGGCGAGCCGCGCCTTTCGATTTTCCCGATAACGTTGTCCATCTTTTCATAATTGCCATGCACCGGTTTCTATTTTCGCATCTCTCTGCCGGCTTTTCAAAAAGTTCTTCTCCATGATCGGCAAGTTCTTCTGACATGCGTCCGGACAGCTTTTCTCTCCCCCTTTCTTAGCGTCCGGCGATTCATAAACCCCATCCGATAAGAAGAAAACCGCAGGCTTTTCCGGCCTGTGGTTTTCTTCTTCCTGCATATCAAACAGATTATTTCCGCGTCAGCGTATCCAACGAAAAGGACTGAAAATAGGTCGTGTCGATCGTCTGCGGTGTATTGGCCTGCTCATAAAGGATGCCGATTTCTCCATTGGGCAGCTGCGTCAGGCAGGAATACGCAAACCAGGTGTCCCTGTCTGTCACCTCAAAGCGATATTTCCAGTCAAAGGTATATGGCATATCCTCATTCCCACTCTCCGCAATGAGGCCGATATGAATCATGCCGTTTTTGCGCGATGATCCGGCCGGCGCGGAAATGAGCACGGCTGGCTTGCCGTCGATGAGGCCATTGTAACCCAGCGCAGACACCTGGCATCCGGCGCCGCCTGTCAGGGGAAGCCCCGGTACGAGAGCGCCCTCCCCAAAGGTTTCACCGCCGTCTGCGCTGTGCGCCGTTGCGATTTTCCCCGCCTTCGTGCGGGCAAACACCTGCACACTTCCGTCCGGCAGTTCCACGAGCTGGGATTCGCTCATCATGCCGATGGTAGCGTCGAAGCGCGGCCCGCCGCCGAGGCGCCAATTCTCGCCGTGATCGTCGCTGTAGATCGTCATGCACTCCTGTGTGCGAAAGCCTTTGGTCACATTGTATACGGGGAAGAGCAGCCGGCCCGCATGTGTTCCGCCCTGCAGCTGGATGCCGCGGCCGGGGCCTGTGACCAGCACGCGCATTCGCTGGTTTTTGACCATGGGATTGATGGAAACAGGCTTCGACCAGGTCTTTCCCTGATCGTCGCTATAGCGCAGGAACAGGTAGGAGGTCAGCGCAACGCAGAACAGGGCATCCGCATAGAACACATTCATCGGCACCTGCACGCCTGTTTTTTTGCTGAACACAAACGGCCCAACATACTGCACGCGATGCTGGCAGACCGTCAGGGGCTTTCCGTTTTCCAGCAGCTCGTATTCGTCATTGAGGGAATATGGCGTTTGCCTTCTGTCCATCGTGCAGACGGCGCCGTCAGGCCGAACGAAATACTGAAATTCTCGGCTCCCTTTCTTCCGAAGAAGCAGGCATTGCTTGCCGTCGATTTCCGCATAACCCGTTCCCGTTTTTGCCTGCGGAGAGCCGAATCCGCCGGGGAATAGATCGACCAGCAGAAAAATGCGGCCGGTCTGCGCGTCCTCCAGAAGGCAGGGGTCGATTGTCGATGCGCTTTTCTTTGTGCAAAGCGCCCCATTATGCCTCAATACGGCGGAAGCATCTTCATAATCCCTGAAATGGAAGGGCAGGATGGGCTTGGACCAGGTCTTCCCGCTGTCGCTGCTGGTACAGAGCGCCGTGTCAAGCTTATTGGGGGAATCATGCGTTCCACCGAAGCGGGCATCCATCGCGGCAATGGTCATACCCTGCCGCGTGGTGATCAGGGCGGGGATTCGGTAGTAATTGCAGCCGAGCCCGTCCCCGGAATGGAAGGGCATCATAGGGGAGCGATTCTGTTGCGTCATTGCATTCCACAACCTTTCTTTAACCAAATAAACTCATCTGGCTGCTCTCCGGCAGCCCGGTAAGCGCCCCGGCCTCGCCCAGCATCGTCATCACGCTGCTGGAAACGCCGGAGCGGTTGCGCAGATCGTCACAGGAGATGAACGGGCCCTGCCCGTCATCCCGTGCGGCGGCAAGGCTCTTCGCCGCGCTCTCGCCCGTGCCTTTCAGCGCAAGAAACGGCAGGCGGATTTTGCCCTCCTCGATCTGATAAACGGTCGCGTCGGATTTGTAGAGGTCGACGGGCAAAAACTCGATGCCGCGCGCGAGCATTTCGTTGACGATCTGCAAAATGGTGAGCTGATCCTCCTCCTTGGCGGAGGCGTCCTTGCCCTTGGCGGTGAGCTCATCCATCTTGCGCTTGACCGCCGCGCGGCCCGCCACAGCGGAAACCGCGTCCAGATCGCCGCCGCGCACGGTGAGAAGCGCCGCGTAATATTCCAGCGGCCGGTAAATTTTATACCAGCCCAACCGCAGCGCGGCGCTGACATAGGCCGCGGCGTGCGCCTTGGGGAACATGTATTTGATCTTCAGGCAGGAGTCGATGTACCATTCCGGCACGTTGTTATCCCGCATAGCCTGCTTGTGCTCGTCCGTGAGGAGCTTGGGGGCCTTGCCCTTTCGGACGATTTCCATAATTTTGAACGCCATGCCAGGCTCTACACCCTTATGCATCAGGTATGTCATGATGCTGTCGCGCGTACCGATCACCTCCGAGATCGTGCAGGTACCGTTTTTGATCAGCTCCTGCGCGTTGCCAAGCCATACGTCTGTGCCGTGCGACAGGCCGGAAATCTGCAAAAGATCAGAAAAGGTCTTCGGCTTTGCCTCCATGAGCATGCCGCAGACGAAATTCGTGCCCATCTCCGGGATGGAGAGCGTTCCCGTCGGCCAGCCGATCTCCTCCGCCGTCACGCCGAGCGGCTCGGGGCTGGTGCACAGCTCGATGATCTTGCGATCGCAGATATCGACATCCATCACCGGGATGCCCGTCATATCCTCCAGATGCTTATAGAGTGTGGGCACATCGTGCCCGAGCTCGTCAAGCTTTAAAAGCGTATCGTGCAGCGCGTGGAAGTCAAAGTGCGTGGTGACAGAGCCCTTGTCCGCGTCATCCGCCGGGTGCTGGACGGGCGTGAATTCATACACCTCATGATCGTTCGGCACGACGACCATACCGCCCGGATGCTGGCCCGTGGTGCGTTTGACACCGGTGCAGCCGCGCGCAAGGCGCTCCTCCTCGGCCTTGTGCAGGATGATGCCCCGCTCCTCCGTATACTTTTTGACAAAGCCGTAGGCCGTTTTCTCCGCGACGGTGGAGATCGTGCCCGCTTTGAAAACGTTCTGCGGGCCAAAGAGCTCCTCCGTATAGCGGTGGGATTGGGCCTGGAACTCGCCGGAGAAGTTCAGGTCGATATCCGGCTCCTTATCGCCGTTAAAGCCTAAGAAGGTTTCAAACGGAATTTCATGCCCGTCGCGCTTCATGGGGATGCCGCAGTGCGGGCAATCCTTGGGTGGCAGGTCGTAGCCGGAGCCGACGGAGCCGTCGGTGAAGAATTCACTGTGGCAGCATTTGGGGCAGACGTAGTGCGGCGCAAGGGGGTTCACTTCAGAGATACCCGCCATTGTCGCCACGAACGACGAGCCGACGGAGCCCCGGGAGCCGACGTGATAGCCGTGATCCTCGGAGTTTTTCACCAGCTTCTGCGCGATGATATAGAGGACGGCAAAACCGTGCTCGATAATGGAATCGAGCTCGCGCGTAAGGCGGTCGGCCACATACTGTGGCACAGGATCTCCATACATCTTTTTGCAGTTCGTCCAGCAGATTTCGCGCAGTTCCTCCTTCGCGCCGGGAATGTTCGGCGGGAAATTGCCCTCAGGGAAGGGGCGCATCACGTCTACCATATCCGCAATTTGATTCGGATTTTCCACGACCACCTCATAGGCCCGCTCGCCGAGATAGGCAAACTCATCAAGCATCTCCTGCGTGGTGCGCAGGTAAAGCGGGGCCTGGTTGTCCGCATCGGAAAATCCCTGCCCCGCCATGAGGATGCGGCGGAAAATTTCATCGCCCGGGTCAAGGAAATGAACGTCGCACGTGGCGACCACCAGCTTGCCCAGCTCATCGCCGAGCTTCAAAATCGTCTTATTGATTTCCTCCAGCTGCTTTTCCCCGCTGACGCGGCCTTCGCGCACGAGGAAGGCGTTGTTGCCCTTGGGCTGGATTTCCAGATAATCATAAAACGAGGCGATTGATTTTAGCTCATCCCAAGGCCTTCCGTCGAGCACGGCACGGTAGAGCTCGCCCGCCTCACAGGCGCTGCCGATCAAAAGCCCCTCGCGGTATTTGATCAGCTCGCTCTTTGGGATGCGCGGCTGGCGGTAGAAATACTTCAGGTGAGACATCGAGATCAGCCGGTAGAGATTCTTCAGCCCCGTCAGGTTCTTCACCAGGATGATCTGGTGATAGGAGCGCAGCTTTTTGGGATCCACCTCGGAGAGCGCGGTATTGAGCAGGCCAATCGATTCAATATTGCCCGCTTTGCGCGCTTCGTCGAGCAGAATGACAAAAATATCCGCCAGGATTTTGGCATCATCGCAGGCGCGGTGGTGGTTAAAATCCTCCAGCTTCAAATATTTCGCAACTGTATCGAGCTTATAATTCTTCAACCCCTTTAAGAGTGAGCGGCTCATCGGAACGGTATCGATATGGGTATAGTCGTATTCGATCTTGTGCCGCGCACAGACCGCGCGGATAAACCCGGTATCGAAGGATGCGTTGTGTGCCACAAGCGTAGCCGCGGCCCCGCAGAAGGAGAAAAAGGCGCGCACCGCCGCTGCTTCATCAGGCGCGTCCTTGACCATCTCGTCCGTGATGCCGGTCAGCTCCGTAATGCGCGCGGGGATTGGCATTTCTGGATTGGCAAAGGTATCGAAGGAATCGAGGATTTTCCCGCCCTTTACGCGCACAGCGCCGATTTCCGTGATGCGGTCATCCTGTGCGTTGAAGCCTGTGGTCTCGATATCGAAAACGATAAATTCACCGTCGAACGGTGTATCCTCCCGGCCGGTAACAATCGGCACCATATCGTTGACGAAATAGCCCTCTACGCCGTAGATCACCTTGATCCCCGTCGCTGCGGCGGTATTCATCGCCTCCGGGAACGCCTGCGCAACGCCGTGATCCGTAATGGCAACGGCCTTATGCCCCCACTCAGCGGCGCGCTTGATGAGCGCCGAGCAATCGGACACGCCGTCCATTGCGCTCATTTTGGTGTGCAGGTGGAGCTCTACGCGCTTGACCAGCGCATCATCCATCTTCTTTTCCTTCTGGACGCTCATGATGGAGAGCGGACGGATCGCGTAATCGCGAAAATATTTATCATAGCTGACACTGCCGCGCACCAGCACCGTCATGCCGTTCTGAATGGCCTGATCCACTTTGGCGGCGTTTTCCTTCTCATCGAAGATTTTCACCGTGTAGGAGCCCGTATAATCGGTGATGTGGAAGGAGATGATCAGGCTTCTGCCGTCACGCGTCTCCTTCGATTCATAGCCGAACACGTCTCCCCAGACCGTGACCGTCCCGTCCTCCGGGTTGAGATCGCGGATCGGCACCGGCCTGTTGCGCACCGGGCGGCCCAGAATCTCCCGCGCGGTTTCGAGATAAAGCGGCAGGCCGTCGTACATCTTGTGCTCGCCTTTCAGCTTATCCCCTTCCGCTTTGCGTTTGGCGGCCTCCCGCTCTGCTTTCTGCTGCGCATCCGCCTGCTCCTGCATTTTGACAAAGGCCGGGGCCTCGGGTGTGACGGTCACTTCGCCGTCAAACCGGATTTCTACCGCAACGCCGAAGCGCTTTTGCACCAGCGCGCGCAGGAAGGCGTCGCAGCCCGTATCTTTTAGAATATCCGCGCCGCCGTGCGTGAGCGTGATGGTGAACACATTCTCCTCCAGACGGGCCGCCGCATCATTCAAAAAGCCGTTCGCAGCGGCGTTTTCCCGCCGCAGCGCCCGCACCATATGCGGGAAATATGCTTCTGAAAATGCCTCCTTCGGGAAATACGGCTCGATTGCCACCGATTGCAGCCGCATCAGCGTTCGGATTGACCGCTGCGCCGCCTCCAGCGTTTCCTCCGAAAATACAGCGTCAAAATCCACTTCGACATCCAGCGTGCGCGCTTCCCGTTCAATGGCAACAGACAGAACCTGCCCGTCGGACAGATTCTGCCTGATATGCTCCTCTATGTAATCCCCAAACAGGGCCAAAAAACGATCCTTCTGCATGGTTACTCCTATATATTTCGTTTTACGTCTGCACTTTTCAAAGCTTCTCAATCTCCCGCATCAGTTCGTCCAGAATCTGATCCTCCGGCACCTTGCGGATGATCTCGCCCTTTTTGAAGAGCAGGCCGCAGCCGTCGCCGCCCGCTACGCCGATATCCGCTTCGCGCGCCTCTCCCGGGCCGTTGACTGCGCAGCCCATGACTGCCACCTTGATCGGCTTGCGGCAATTCCGCAGCCGCTCCTCCACCTGGGCGGCAAGGCTGATCAGATCAATCTTCGTACGCCCGCAGGTCGGGCAGGAAACAAGCGTGGGCGCATCCGTCTTGAGCCCCACGGCCTTGAGGATATCGAAGCCCGCATAGACCTCATTGACCGGCGCGTCCGTCAGGGAAACGCGGATCGTATCGCCGATGCCGTGCAGCAGAAGCGAACCGATGCCGGCGCTTGATTTGATCAACCCCATGCGGGCGGTACCTGCCTCCGTCACGCCGAGATGCAGCGGATAATCGCACTGCGTTGCAACGGTTTCATATGCCTCCACCATCCGCTGCACATCGGAGGATTTGATGGAGATCACAATATCATGAAAATCACACTTCTCCAGCAACCGCACATGGTACATCGCGCTCTCCGCGAGCGCCTGCGCTGTCGGCGCGCCATATTTTGCAAGGATTTCCTTCTCGAGGGAACCACTGTTGACGCCGATACGAATCGGAATCCTGTGCGCCTTGCAGGCGTCAGCCACAGCCTTGACCCGCTCGTCCGAGCCGATATTACCGGGATTGATGCGGATTTTATCCACCCCCGCCTCCACACAGGCAAGGGCGATGCGGTAATCGAAATGGATATCCGCCACAACCGGCACGGGCACCGCCTTTTTCAAAGCCGGGATCAATGGCACCGCGTCCAGATCCGGCACCGCGGCACGGATGATCTCACAACCGGCCTCATATAATGCCTTTGCCTGATCGACATTTCCCTCGATATCATGCGCAGGGACGTTGAGCATGGACTGCACGCTCACCGGCGCTCCCCCGCCGATCTGCACGCCGCCCGCAAAAACGGCGCGGCTTTGCCTTCGCTCCATCGTATGTCATTCCTTTCCCATGGCAAAAGCGGCAGTTACGTCATCCACCGCGGATGAGCCGCAAAATATCGTTGAATGTGACCACTGCAATCAACGCAAACATCAGCACAAGTCCAACCGCATGAATCATGCCCTCACGCTTCGGGTTGACAGGTTTTCTGCGGATGCCCTCGATGATCAGGAAAAAGAGCCTGCCGCCATCCAATCCGGGGATCGGCAGCAGATTGAATACGCCGATATTGATCGTGATAAACGCCATTAGCGACAGCGCGTTGAGGAACCCGCCGGAGGTCGTCGCCTCGGCGATCACGCTTACCGTGCCGACCGGGCCTGCAAGGTCGCTCAGGCCGAAGCGCCCTGTCACAAGGTCAAACAGGCTCAGCCACACGAGCCGCGCCATCGAAGCAGTCTCCAGAAAGGAGGTTTTTAATACATTCCAAAAGGTTTTGTTTTCGCCGATGATGATAAAATCAAAGGTGATGACCGTTTGACCGTCCACCTCGCGCGTGGCGAATTTAACGTTCTTGAGTTCGGTCTTTTTACCGTCACGTTTGACGGTGAAATCGATCACACCGTCCTTATCCCGCGCCATGAGAAAGCTGATATCCCGATCCGACCAGACGGAGGTGCCATTGATATGCGTAATCACATCGCCCGCCTGCAGGCCGGAGGCCTGGCTGGTTGCGTTTTCATGAAAGCCCGCGATCTGCGTCGTCCCCACCAGATTCTGCTGGGTCAGCAGAATGGCGACGAGCACAAGGCCCAGGATGATATTCATCACCGCGCCCGCGATCACAACGAGAATGCGCTTCCATACGGGCTTATTGTTAAATGCCCGCTCGTCGGCGCTCGCCTCATCCTCGCCCTCCATCTGGACATAGCCGCCCATGGGGATTAGCCGCAGGGAATACCTCGTCTCCCCCTTTCCGAAGCTAAAAAGCTTTGGGCCCATGCCGATCGCGAACTCATTGACCTTAATGCCGGAGAGCTTAGCGACTGTAAAATGGCCCAGCTCGTGAATCAGAATAATGACGCCAAAAAACAGGATGGCAAACAGAATCGGCCACACCTTACCCCAAACGGCAGCGGCGTTCAACAAAAGAATTGGAATATTAATACGGGCTCACCTCTTTCATTCGGGCCTGTTTCAGCCCTTTACGTGTTTCCGCACAAAGTCCCGCGCATTCTCTCCGGCCTCACGGATATCGTCCAGCGTATAATCTGGGCAATCGAGCGCCTGCTCCGTCGCAGCGGCAACCAGCTCTCCAATCTCCAGAAAACGAATTTTTCCCTCACGGAAAAGGCGGTTGGCCTCCTCGTTGGCCGCGTTGGCGGCCGCCGGGAAAATGCCGCCGCGGGAAATCGCCTGCCGGCAGACATTGATCAGTGGGAATGATTCATAATCCGGCTCGGCAAAATGGAGCGTGCCGAATTTAGCAAGGCTCAGCTGCTCCACCGGAGACGCATAGCGCTGCGGATAGGTCAACGCATACTGGATCGGAATGCGCATATCCGGCACACCAAGCTGAGCAATCACGGAATTGTCTGCATATTCAATGAGCGAATGGACGACGCTCTCGCGGTGGACGACGATATCCACCCGCTCGGGCGGCATGGAGAAGAGCCAGACCGCTTCGATCAGCTCCAGGCCCTTATTCATCATCGTGGCGGAATCGATCGTGATCTTTGCACCCATGCTCCAGTTAGGGTGCTTGAGTGCCTGTGCGACGGTCACATCGCGCAGTTCTTCCTTCGTCCGGCCGAAAAATGGCCCGCCCGAGGCTGTCAGGATAATACGCTTGAGCGCTTCCCTCTGCCCTGCGGGCGCCCCCTGCAGACACTGGAAAATCGCAGAATGCTCGCTGTCGACCGGCAGAATCCGCACGCCCTTTTTCCGCGCGGCCTCCATGACAAGCTTGCCGCCTGCGACGAGCGTCTCCTTATTGGCGAGCGCAATCTCCTTGCCCGCCTCAATGGCGGCGAGCGTGGGCGTTAATCCCGCCATACCGACAATGGCATTGAGCACTGTGTCCGCATCCTGCGCGCGCGCGCATTCAATCACACCGTCCATACCGCCGAGCACCTTGGTGCTGGTATCGGCCACACGGGTGTGCAGCTCCTTCGCCGCCCGTTCGTCCACGACGGCGGCCAATGCGGGCCGAAATGCTCGAATCTGCTCCTCCAGCACGTCGATGCGGCGATTGGCCGTCAGCGCACAGACGGTAAAGCCATTAAGCCTGGCAACATCCAGCGCCTGCGTCCCGATCGAGCCGGTCGAGCCTAAAATAGATAAACGCTTATGCATTAGTATGCACCTGCCGTTCTGATTATATTAAAGCATCGCCGCGAGGCGTACGATAAAATAGAGCGTCGGCAGCACAAAGATACAGCTGTCAAAGCGGTCCATCACGCCGCCGTGGCCGGGGATCAGCTTACCGAAGTCCTTTGCACCGTAATTGCGCTTGATGACGGAGGCGGAAAGATCGCCGAACATGCTGATGACTGCGAGCACCACCGTAATGAGGATTACAGCCCAATAGGGCAGAAGCAGACGCTCTTTGATGACCATGTTGAATATCAAAAATATCAGAAGATTGACAATGACAGCTCCCGCGACACCGCCCACAGCTCCCTCCCAGGATTTCTTGGGGCTGATCTTGGGCGTCATCTTATGTTTCCCAAATTTACTGCCGACAAAATAGGCGAACGTATCCGTCACCCAGGCGCTGCTGATGCCAAACAGGACGAACAGCAGGCCATCCGCCTTGGAATAATCCTGCGGATAGGCGATATAGATATCCCGCAGAAAAATCATGCAGGAAAAAGCGAACGGGATCGCAAGGGATACGAACAAGGCAATCGCCACATGCTCGAACCGGGTGATGTCATACTGCGCCAGCATCAATAGCAGCAATAAAATGGTATAGCCGATCGCCACGAGCGGCACGGGCAGGTCGACGCCTGCGGAAATCAGGATTGGCAGCAGCGCGGAGAACGCGATGCTGATCCCCATGATGCGTTTATTTTTCACCTGTGCCACACGCTCGATCTCAAACACTGAAATGCCGGAGAGCAGCGCAAGGAACAGGGAAAACACCGGCGTATAGGTACACAGGAGCATCACGATTAAAAAGGCGACCACGGCCACGCCGGAGAGAATTCTTGTTTTCATTACAGATCACATGCCTTTCGTTTATAAGGCTTTGTTGCGAAAAGGGAACGCTCATCCCTTCATATGCGCTGGAGTTGCTCAGATTCCGCCAAAGCGGCGATTTCGCTTCTGATAACTCTCGAGCGCCTGGTCAAAATCGGTCTCCTTAAAATCCGGCCACAGCACGTCGGAAAACCAGAATTCCGCGTAAGCCGCCTGCCAGATTAGGAAATTCGAAAGCCGGTATTCCCCGCTCGGGCGGATGATAAGATCTGGATCGGGCTGCCCGGCGGTATAAAGGCCATTCCCAATATCCTCCAGGGTGATCTCCTCCGGCTTCTTTTCCCCCGCAGACACCAGCTGTGCAAGGCCGCGCACGCTGTGAAGAATTTCCTGCCGTCCGCCATAATTGACAGCAATATTGACGATGGTTTTCGTCGCTGACAGGCTCTCCTCCTGCGCCTGGTTCATCAGGCTCACGATATCCTGCGGCAGTCCCTCCTGGCTGCCGATAAAACGAATGCGCATACCACGCGCTTCATTTTCCCTCTTGCGCTCCTCCGCCTCAAACAGGTACTCCCGCAAAAGCTCCATAATCGCGGAGACCTCCTCCGGCGGACGGGCCCAGTTTTCCGTGGAAAAGGCGTAGAAGGTGATAAAACGGATGCCGATATCGTTTGCATATTCGCAGATCCGGCGAAAAACCCGCGCGCCCTCCTTGTGCCCCTCCGTACGCTTTAGGCCGCGCTGCTTCGCCCAGCGGCCATTGCCATCCATAATGATCCCCACATGCTGCGGGAGGTGTTCCCGATTGATGGCAGGCATCCCTCCACCGCCTTTCCATCCGCAACTGCTTTGCGGACAATATTTTCCAGATTTAAAAAACGATAGTAAAATGCCATCCTGCAGGGAGGCGCCGCAAATCGCGGCATTACCTCTCCCAGAATGACAATCATGCGAACGCCGACACAGAAAGGCCAACGACGCCCTTTTTTTAGATTTCCATAATTTCCTTCTCTTTTTTCGCAGCAATCGAATCGATTTCTTTGGTAAACTTATCCGTGATCTTCTGCAGCTCGTTTTCGCCGTCCTTGAGGTCGTCCTCCGTAATTTCGGAGCTCTTCTTCATCGACTTGAGCTTTTCAATGCAATCGCGGCGGATGGAACGGACCGCAATCTTCGCCTCTTCTGCAGTTTTACCGACGGTTTTGACGAGCTCCTTGCGGTGATCCTCCGTCAGGGGTGGAAAGACAAGGCGCAGCACACGGCCGTCGTTCTGAGGATTGATGCCGAGATCAGAAGTCTGGATCGCCTTTTCGATCGGATGCAAAGTGGACGCATCCCAAGGCTGAATGGTCAGGATACGCGCTTCCGCCACAGAGATCGCCGCCATCTGGTTGATCGGGGTCGGCACCCCATAGTAATCCACCTGGATTTTATCGAGCACAGACGCGTTTGCGCGCCCGGCACGGATAGAATCGTATTCGCTGTTCAGGGCGCGGATCGTCTTATTCATGCGCTCATTTGCATTTTCGTATACCTGTTTCATCTCCATGGGTTTAGTCCTCCTTCACGATTGTACCGATATTTTTGCCCAGCACCGCATCAACGATATTGCCGGGATTGTCAAGATTGAATACCAGAATGGGGATGTTGTTGTCCTTACACAGGGAAGCCGCCGTGCTGTCCATCACATTGAGATCCTTCTGCAGGATGTCGAAATGGGAGAGCGTATCGAATTTGACCGCATCATCAAACTTGTTGGGATCGCGGTCATACACACCGTCGACATTTGTCGCCTTGAAAATGATATCCGCATCAATCTCCGCAGCGCGCAGGGCAGCCGCCGTATCTGTGGTAAAAAACGGGTTGCCCGTGCCGCAACCAAAAATGACGACCCTGCCCTTTTCCAGATGGCGGATGGCACGGTTGCGAATATAAGGCTCAGCAATCTGCTGCATCGCGATTGCCGTCTGCACCCGGACAGGCACCTCAAGCTGCTCCAAAGCATCTGCAAGCGCCAGAGAATTCATCACGGTGGCGAGCATCCCCATGTGGTCCGCGCGCGTGCGGTCCATTTCTCCGCTGGAGCGGCCGCGCCAGAAATTGCCTCCACCGACCACCAGTCCGATCTCGACGCCCATGTCGGAGCACGCTTTGACGGCCTTGCAAATATTCTGCACTGTGTCAAAATCAATGCCGTGCCCCTGCGGGCCCGCAAGCACTTCGCCGCTGAGCTTCAATAGGATGCGCTTATATACTGGCTGCATCATAAAACCTCCGATATTCAATTTGAGGGATTCTTATCACAGCTATTTTACTGCATTCGACGCGCTGTGTAAAGAGAAAAAGCGGAAATGCCGGGTGGGTTTACAATCTGCAAGGCTTCATTTTTGGATGCGCGCATCATCCGGTTCTCATGCAGGGCATACGCACATGGCGATTTTTCCAAACAGTGGCACTCGGTCCTTGTCAAAAAATGTGGTTTGGTATATCATAATCATAAGAATCTGGTTTCTTATATATTACATCCTATGGAAATATAAGCAAAGATATCCTAGTTCCTTCTAGAATTCATTCTCTTACGGAAAGGATGGTCAGCACCATGACGCAGCTCGAAACCATGCAGCGCGCAAAGCAATATCTGGATAAGCTCTCCCGCGGCGTTGACCCGATTACGGATACGCCACTCGAGCGAGACGACCCGCTGGCTGCAGCGCGCCTGCAAAAATGCTTCGAATACGTCTCCGGCATTCTCGGCCAGATAATTGCAAACGGAGGCAGGATTGTGTCGCACCACACGGGCAAGGCGCCCTTTTCTATCGCTGAGGAAGCGCTCGCGCGGGTTGCCGTGTCGGAAACGCCGATCCCGATCCGTGCTTTTGCAGCCAACGTAAATGCCTGCATTGACACACAGGCCGTCCGCCCCCTCTCGCCAGTCACCATCACCAACTGGCTGGTGGAGCAGGGCTATCTCACGGAAATCATGCGCGCACAGAATAAGCGCATGCGCGTCGCCGCGCCGCGCGGGCTGTCGATCGGCATTATCAGTGAGGAGCGTGTCAGCCGCGCGGGCATCCCCTTTATGCTCAATCTATATAATGAAAATGCACAGCGTTTTCTGCTGACGCATCTACTGGAAATCACTGCAGCGCAGAAATCCTATGAGCCTGCAGAGGAGCCCTGAATTTGGCAGCATTTGAAACACTGCCAAAAGGATACCAAATTTTATTGCACAGAGAATCTTTAAAACGTAACAATAACAGACCATAAGGGCGCGTTGCAGATATGCATTTGTATCGTTTGCAGCGTGCCTTTTTTAATTCATTTTTAAGTTGACAACTGCTCGGAAATACGATATAATAAAAATAGAACAAATGTTCGTATAGCTCGTTTAAGCTTGCGATCCACATTTCCTTGCCGCCTGTGTTAGGCGGCCTTTTTCATTGAAAGGGAGGAATTTCAATGCAGTTTCTCTATTTTGTCTCCGGCCAGGCGGGCAGCGGCGTTCATGAAACACTCTGCCTGCTGCGGGACGTATACCGGATGCATGCAAGCCCCTCCATTTACTCCGGCTGTTATTGCCCCACTGGTGAGGAGCCGCCGGAAATCTGGCGCATGAATCCGACTGCGCTCGCCTCTCTGCGCTGTTTTCCGCCCCGGCAGCTGCATCCTTACCGGATCATCTACCTGCAAAAGCCGGCCCACGACCGGGAAAAAAGACTGCGGAACGCCGGCATTCCCTTTCCCATTGCCCTGCGTCATATCGTATGTGATCTTTACGCCTTTCGAGGCTGGGAATCGCATGCGGATCTGATTCTGCAGGATGATTCACCCCAGGTCAGCGCCATGCATCTTTACGATTATATCCTACGGAGCGAAGGGCGGGCCAGGGAAAGCGGATGGGCAACAGGCTTTTTCGATTGATCCAAAAATTCCTTAAGCTAGAGAAAGGGTGGTCACAATCGCACGTGTAAAGAATTGGCAGCACCTTGTTTTTAAGCTGCACACACAGCGCCTCAAAAAGGCGGGCTGGTCGCTCTCCCTGACGCTTGAAGAAGCGCGCCGCAGCGGGGAGCTCGTTGCTCTCTCCGGCAGTACCCTGCTGCGCTTTATTGATGAACTCAATGGCGTGGAAAACCGAGCGGACCAAATCAGGGCACTACGCACAAAACTACACATGCTCCGGAAGGCGCCCTCCTCCCCATCCGTCCGCCGGGAGATCAAAGCGGCCTATGATCAGCTTGACAGGCTCCAGTTTCAGCCGGATTACCTGTGCCTCGTCATGGATTCCATTTCCGACTACCGCCGGGCAAACAAAGGGTTTACTGTCAATGGCATCCCCTTTGTCCGCCTGCTCGGCACGAACGGCGGCGTCAAAACCTCGACGATCGTCTATGTCAACCAATCCCTCTTTCCCGCGCTGCTCGAGCGGCTCGACAATGGGCGCGACCGATCCGTCCCGCTTGTTCCGGCGAAGCTGGAGGCTTACCGCGCGCTCGCATGCAGCGGCAGCACACCGGTCTCCAGCCCGCGCGGTATTCTGGTGGTGGATGACTGTATCACCCGCTTTCATGCCGATATCATCCGGATCGACGATCAACCCCCGGGTGAGCCCACTATGCAGCCGGAACGAAACGCCCCGGTTGAACTGATCGACAGCGACGGCTACGGCCTGATCTCTCCCGCGCTCAGCAGGCAATGGAATGCAGAGCTCGGGGGCGAGGGGATTTTGAGCGGCTTTTGCATTCGCAACGCCTGGTGCAAGGGAATGCTCTTCTGCTTTGACTTTCATGAATTTGCCCAGCGGATCGCGAAGAACTATCTTGTGCGAGACGTATGGGGCAATCTGCGGGATATCCGCGATGCAGATATCATCCTGACGGCTTCCATGCTCAAGCTCTGGAACTGTTATCAAAGCTGCGAGGACTATCTTAGCAACTGCCATCAGCATCACTATTCCTTCAGCGTGACAAAGTCTTGCCCGCAGAAGCTCGAAAGCGAACGGAACCTAAATTATCAGTTTCTGCAAAGCTATCGCCTCACGGACGCACAGCTTGAAGCACTCATCCAGCCCACTATAGAGGAGATCGCCGATGTGCTCGGGGGGGACTGGCGCAAAAGTATTCTCTTTCTAAAGGGCGCCGACCTGAATGAAAAAAACGTCCTGCGCGGCGGGATGAACTTTGCCAACGCCCTAATGGCGGACGCACGGCTCATCGGTGATCCCTTCGTGCGCACGAAAATCCGCCAGATGATTGAGAAACGGATTGAAGCGGCAAAGGTAGGGGTTATCCGGATCCATGGTAATTTTTCCATCGTCAGCGGTGACCCGTATGCGCTGTGCCAAAGTTTGTTCGGGCTTCCGGTTACCGGGCTGCTGCGGGCGGGAGAGGCCTACAACCGCTACTGGAACGATCAAAAAGCGAAGCGCGTTGCCTGCTTCCGTGCGCCTATGACCTGCCACAACAATATCCGCCTGCTGCGCCTGCGGGATACGCCCGAAATGCAGGAATGGTACCGCTATCTGACGACCGTAACCATTTTTAATGCATGGGATACCGCGGCACACGCGTTAAACGGGCTTGACAAGGATTCAGATAGCTGCCTGCTGACCGACAATCCGATCCTTGTGGAAAACACGCGCGAGGAACCCGCGATTCTCTGTGTCCAGCGGCGGGCAGAGAAGAAGCTGGTCACCTCGGACGATCTGATCCAATCGAATATCAACAGCTTCGGCGATGAGATCGGCGCGATCACCAACCGCATCACCTCCATGTTTGAGGTGCAGGCCCGCTTTGCCCCCGGCTGCGCGGCATATAAAAAACTCGATTACCGCATCAAATGCGGCCAGTTGTTCCAGCAAAACGCCATCGATAAGGCGAAGGGCATCCTGGCAAAGCCAATGCCAAAGGAATGGTACAGTCCCTCCGCCCTCCGAATTTCCGAGACCGATACGCCGGAGCAGGTGCGGCGCAAGGAAATGCAGCAGCTGCTACTCGCGGATAAAAAGCCGTATTTCATGTCCTATCTCTATCCACAGGAACGCAAGCGGTACTGCACCTATGTTGGCAATGCAAATACGAAGAGCCTGATGGAATTTGGCCTGTCGCTGCCTGCGCTGAGCAAAAAGCAGACGCGCACGCCGGAGGAAGCAGCCTTTTTAGTAGAATATGAGCGCCGCATGCCCCTGGGGACCGCGCCCTGTCTGCTCAACCGGCTGTGCTGGCGGATGGAGGCGGAATTCGACAGCCTGCTCAAGCGCAGGCCGAAGGGAAACGCCTTCGATCCCAATCTGCTCAAAAGCGGCGTATTTTGCAGCCCAAGCCGCAGAAAAACTGTGGCAAAGCTCTACGAAACGTACACAAGGGAGGTCCAGCTATTCAAAAGCCGCTCCGCCCGCGCCTATCTGCGGGAGGAGGACGCCGCCAATGCACGGGAGATGCTGCTCGATCAGTTCCGGCGGGAAAGCGCCTCAGCCTGCCCGAACGAAAAAGATCTGTGTGACATTCTCATCGACCTATGCTATCAGGATAGCCGGTCGAAACAATTCGTCTGGGATCTGTGCGGACATATCATCTTTCAAAACTTGCTGGAGAAAAACGGCGGCGTAATCCGCTATCCCGTCCCGGATGAAACGGGCGATCTCTATTATCACGGGCAGCGATTCTCCCTCAAGGAGCAGAAGCTTGCAAGCAGAAATGGAAAGGATGATGGACAATGGAAATAATCCTCAATGAACGCACGTTTGCGCAGCGGGCGATCGCCACCGGAAGCATCGGCAAAAAGCCGGCACAGACGCTTGGATGCATCGCTAAATACCTCTGTCACGAGGGCTATGAAAAGCCGCAGATCGAAGAAACGCTCCATCAATTTATGCAGGAGCATTATGCGGATTACAACGCCGTTGAGTGGGATGGGCTGATCAGCCGCCTTTCCACGCGTGCGGATGCCCGCCCCCTTTTGCAGGCCGATACGGTCACCGTTACCCAGTCGGAGCTTTCCACGATCAAAGCGCTCGGGAGCAGTCCGCTCGAACGGCTGAGCTTTACGCTCCTTTGCCTGGCCAAATACGCCTTGCTTTTTAATCCGGCAAATGGGGGCTGGGTCACGCAGAAATGGAGCGCCCTCTTCCGCATGGCCCATGTGCAGGCTGGAAAGGAAAAGCAGGCTTCCATGCTGCACAGACTGCGCGAAAAGGAGCTGATCGAATTCAGCCGGAGTGTGGATAATCTGCACATCCGCGTTTTATTCCTCCGCCCGGATTCGGAGCCTGCCTGCAAGCTGGACGATTTCCGGGAGCCCGGCCTATACTATCTCTCCCTGCAGGGGGAACGGTTGATCCACTGCGCCTGCTGTGGCAAGCTCCTGCGCCCCAAAACCAACAATCAAAAATACTGTCCGGGCTGCCGGGCGGAGATGAATCTGAAAAAGACGCTCGCCCGCTATCACAGCGCCGCCGGTTTTTGATTCAGAGCGCATCGGAACAGGCCCCGGAACCCGCACAGCTGCAGGGTTTTCCGAGGCCTGTTCTTATTTTAATACAAATTCTATTGTGGTAGGAGAAAGAGCGCAAATCACGCTTCCTTCTCCAAATCGCTTTCTTCATTCTTCATAAAAGGCGGTGAATACTCTTTGATTCTCACTCAACGCACCCAATATAAACAAAAAATCATCGACCGGCTGCTTTCCTCCCCCGCCGTTGTAGAGGCCCTGACAAAGGGCGGCGAACCCGACGCTCCAGAAACGGCAAGACAACATATCTTCCCATACCGTTTTATCCAGTTTCCCGCACAGGAACCCGACTGCTGCATCAGTGTCGATGTTGTAACGGCAAAAAGCGGGACAGCGAGCATCCGCACGAGCCAGATCTTCGTCTGGATCTGCTGCCATAAGGGCCTCTTTTCCGGCGATGCCTATGAGACGCGCGCGGACAGGCTGGCAGCGGAAACAGACCGTCTCTTAAGCGGCAGCACGGATTTCGGCATCGGCCGTTTGCAGTGGGAGGGCATGCAGCTCTATGAGCCAACGCCGGAATATTACGGCTATGTTCTGCAATATTCCGCCTCCGATTTCAGCCGTGGGAGGGGCGGGAAATGACGCGGCTTCATGAGCTCGACCTGTTAAGCCCTGAGCCGTTTCCGCTCGCCCGCGCCGGCCATATATGCGCTCCTACCCTGCGGCAGATTGCATCCATCGGCTATGACACCTACAACGCTTATCTTTCTCTACTGTCGCTTCGGCGGGATCAGCTTGCCAATTCCTCCGGCCCGCTCCTTACCGCCGGGGATTCCCCCTTTGTGTTAATGACCGCGAACCCGGAGCTGTGCGCGCTTTTGTCCGCCGCCTTTTCTTTTTTCATGACAGAAGAGGTGATCTTCTCCGAGCAGCACGGGATATTTCTCTGCATGGATGCAGGAGCGCCGGTTGGCACCATCGAAGCCTCCAACTACGAGGATGTCTGCTGCTGTATCCTGCAGCGAAATCATGTAGACAGCGCCCCGCCATCCGGCAAACAGTTTCACAACGAAAAAGCGCGGGAGATCTATGAGAAGCTTCAGCGCGCTAAGGAAAAGGCGCCAAAGGCGCAGCGGGAAAAGCAGGCGGATACGAGCCTTCCAAACCTGATCTCCGCCCTGTGCGTCCAGCACAACAGCATCAATATGATAAATGTCTGGGACCTGACGGTCTATCAGCTCTATGACCAGTTTTTAAGGCAGAGCTATCTCAATCAGGTCCAGATCCATGCGATGAACTATGCAGGCTGGGGCGGCGAATTCGACCCCAACGATTGGTACAAAAAGCTGTAAAAATTCAGCCACCTATCACGGCTCTTCCAGCCGTTTAGGATAAATATGAAATTTATGGAGGTAACACAACATGAGCACCCATGTAAACCCGAACATGTCCAACCGCGAGGTCGCGGACTTTACCCTGGTTGATTTCAAAACAAAGAAGCCCTGGCTTAACGTCGATTTCGCCAACGTCACCACGACGGAAATGGCGGCAACCCGCGTGCTGGCCAAGGGAGGCCGTGGTGCAGCGCCTCGCGTTCCCTTTGACGGCGAGCGCACCTGCACGATGAAGGTCGACACCCAGATCACGCCCATGAAGCTCTTTGCCATGCTGGCGGGCACGGATATCCTCACGAGCGGCAAGGTCTTCACCCGCGAGCGTCTGACGCTGGCGGCGGGCAAGCTGACGCTCTCCGAGACGCCTGTAAACGATTCCGTGACAGTATTCAAGGCGGACGACGACTGCGGCGCCGCTGTCTCCGCAACGGTTTCGGAGAAGACCGCTACCATTGAGGGCGGCACGGACGGTGACGAGTACATCGCCTACTATCTGGTCAACAAAGAGCAGGGCGTCCAGATCGTCAAATTCAAGAGCGACGCCTTCCCGAAGGCCTATACCGCCTACGGCGAAACGCTCTACAAGACTGAGGCCGACGAGCTGCTGCCGATGAAGCTTGTCATCCACAAGGCCGTGCCGCAGGCAGCGTTTAGCCTCGCGCTGAGCAACACCGGCGATCCGAGCACGCTGTCCATGACCTTCGACCTCTTCGCGGTGGATGGCAACGATTTCCTCGATATGCAGCTCATCGAGGGTTAATTTTCAACGCGACATCTTCTTACTTTTCTTCATTTTTCCTTTCTCCTCCAAGCGTTCCGGGGCGGCTGTCCGCCCCGGAACCATAGTCTCATCACTTTCGGCACGACACCATAACGGCGCTCGCGTTACAATTTATGGAAAGGATTTTTATCATGGATGAAATGATACTAAAGACACAAGAATGGCTGAACAAGACCTATAAAGGCCGACACGGATATATTGAGATTAACTTGGATGATGATTCCATCAAGGGAAAAACCGGATGGACAACGATTTATGCACTCACTCGCGCTTTCCAGATTGAGCTTGGCATCCCGGAACCCGCTAGCAATTTTGGGCCCAGCACGAGTGCAAAATTTAAGGAAAAATACCCCAGCGGCATTTCTCCGGCAGGACCTAACGAAACAGACGAAGTCTATGGTATTATTCAAGGCGCCCTATGGTGCAAGGGGTATACGACAGGACATTACGCGGGCGCACTCGGCAGCTTGGATACCCATTTCGACGATAGCGTGGCTGACGCAATCAGGAAGTTGAAATCGGATGCCGGGCTTTTTAACCCCAATGGCGTGATCACACTGAACGTCATGAAAGCGCTGCTTTCGATGGACTATTTTGTCATCGGGAAGGGAACTGGAGGAGATAACGGAATTCGAATCATTCAGCAGGAGCTGAACAGAGAATATGAGGATTACATTGGATTGATGCCCTGCGACGGCATATATGGAAGGAATACCAACAAGGCCCTGATCTATGCGCTGCAGGCCGAGGAAGGACTCGCTATCGGTGTGGCCAACGGTAATTTCGGCCCTACCACGCAATCCAAATGCCCTACTCTCCCCGGCGGCGGATTGACAATTGATCAGGAATACCGCTTTACAAGAATCCTGCAGCACAGCCTCTATTGCAATGGTTTTAGTAAATTCGGGGCAAGCGGCAATTATGATGCGGAAACAAGACAAGATGTAGAGAATTTTCAGGCGCACTATGCGCTCACCGTAACCGGAATCTGCGACCTTGGCACCTGGATGTCCCTGCTGACAAGCCGCGGAGACCCTTCCAGACCGGCGAAGGCGTGCGATTGCGCCACCATATTGACTCCCGCCAAAGCCACCACCCTGAAAAATGCAGGATATGAAGTAGTGGGGCGCTATCTGACCGGAACCATCGGAGCCGGAATCAGCAAAGCATTGACCGATGCGGAGATCGATATCATTTTCGAGGCCGGGCTGCGCTTTTTCCCAATCTATCAGACTTCGGCCCGCTCCGAATCCTATTTCACATCAAAGCAGGGCAACAAAGATGCAATGACGGCAATTCAGGCAGCATATAACCTCCAGATTCCGGAAAATACGATCCTCTATTTTGCGGTCGACTTCGACGCGATGGACTATCAGATTACAAACAGCATTATTCCATATTTCAAATCTGTTTACAATACTGTCAGTACTAGCGAAATTCGAAAATACAGGGTCGGTATCTACGGCGCGAGAAACATCTGCACAAGAGTTTGCAAACAAGGCTATGCCATGAGCAGCTTTGTCGGTGATATGTCCACTGGGTTCAGCGGCAATCTGGGCTTCACGATTCCTGATAACTGGGCATTCGATCAGTTTGACACGGTCAAAATTGGAAGCGGGGACGGTCAGATCGAGATCGATAAGGACGGCTATTCCGGCAGAGACAAAGGCGTATCCACCAAGCAGGCTTCGCCCCCATTCCACTATGAATATGGCGCCGTCGAGAATCCGGAAACGGGTGAAATTTATCCCATCCAGTTTTATAAAAACTTTGAAACGGTCACTGAACCTGCCTATGAAGAGGAAATCAACGAGGGGGAAAACAAGCCGACCCGTCTGGGCAAGGCCTCCTTTGATCTGGCGAAATTTATCGCCGGTCTGGCCTTTGACGACAGTCTCATTGAATCGAACCATCCTGTGGTCGGCGGTATAGCAGGCATTCTCATCGGAGGCATCACTTCCTTCAATGAATCGTGGGATGCGCTGTATCTGGATGTGCATTATTACAAAGCGCCTACCGGACAGAAGAAAGCGATGGTCTGCTGTGGGGAATCCTCGTACTGTAAGCTGTTCGACGAATGGGAGTATGGCTATCCAAAGTCGCTAAAGTCAATACATTCTTCTGTTTCTAGTAGCCCCATTCCGGGATGGGAAGATGCCGTAGACGACATGGCCAAGGCACAATATGCCAAGTTTAAAGGCATTACGCCTAACGATGATTATCAATACGACCTGTGGTACACCTTTAACGAAAAACGCAAGGGCGATAAATACGTCTCCTATATCTTCCTGGGTGATGATGGAAATATGTATGAATACGCAAAAATCCACCCCGGCGAGAAAATTGAAATTGTAGTAACCAAAGGATGGCTCTATGAAGAAGTGGATCGTCTGGATATCCTCCCCTTCCTCAGTCCCATCAGCAAGCTTCCGGAGGATAAGGTGCAGTTGTTTACGATTCTGGTACAGTAAAACGCCTCATTATTTGCGCAAGAAAGGGGCAGGTTCCGATCAGCCGGAGCCTGCTCCTGCACGCTTTATTTCTCCTGCGATGTATCACTCTGCGTCTGAAAATGCTCCGTCACCTTCAGGGAATCCGCAACCCACGGCACGATATCGCCGGAGGAAAGCTCGTTTGTATCCTTGAAAGCACCAGCGACCATATACGGGATATCTTCCCGGTAGCAACGAATTTCATGGAAGGGCTCACCTTGATAGGTATAGGTATACTGCACCTCAGCGATTGTACCATAAGTACCCTTGTAATATTGAAATTGAAAATGATCTACTTTCGTATTCGTTTTTTCCATTAACTTGTTGATATGCTGTTCATACGCTTCTGTTTTTCCTTGAAATAAATCGTCCATCCGTTTTTCGTCCTCTTCGGAAAAAGACCAACCTACACGACGATAGTTGGAAATGCCCAAGCGGAGAGCAGGTTCCTCCTCCCCGGCATATTTTTTTATATTAACTGCCTCAATCGCATAATCGTACGGTGAGCCTGATACCCATCCCGACGGTAAGCCAAACTCAAATGTAACACGATTTCCTTGGTCGTTCTGTGTCACTGTTTCCAGCGGTACGGGGCTAACCCCCAGCGTCTTTTTCGAGCATCCGGCAAAACTTAGGCATAAGAGCAGGCAGCACAATGCACCGCTCACAATTTGTTTCAACATCGACATATTTCGTCCCCTCCCTTATTACAGTATTAAAAATTTCATTTACTGCTCTTGCGATGTATCACTTTGCGTCTGAAAATGCTCCGTCACCTTCAGGGAATCCGC
>DAWDUP010000011.1:0-528 GCA_052346825.1 Candidatus Fimivicinus sp.
TCATCACATCCCGCCCGGTTTTGCTGTCCAGATTGCCGGTCGGCTCGTCGGCCAGAATCAGGCTGGGGCGCGCGGCCAGTGCGCGCGCAATGGCCACGCGCTGCTGCTGCCCGCCGGAGAGGGTGTTTGGCATGGCGTTCGCCTTTCCGGAGAGGCCCAGTGCATCGACGATCTGCCCGATCCAATCCTCCTGCGGCGATTGCCCGTCTAGCTCAAGGGGCAGGACGATATTTTCATAGACGCTCAGGATGGGGACGAGGTTGTAATTCTGAAAGACGAAGCCGATCTTCTGGCGGCGAAAGACTGTACGCTCCTCCTCGCTCATTTGAGTCAGTTCGCTGCCATCAATGGTTACCGTCCCGCTGTCTGGCCGATCGAGCGCGCCAAGCATGTTGAGCAGCGTCGTCTTGCCGCTGCCGGAGGAGCCGACAATGGCGGCGAATTCCCCCTGCTCAATTTCCAGAGAAACGCCATCGAGCGCTTTGGTGAGGGTGGGCTCTGCGCCGTAGTACTTTTTGAGCTCGGATG
>DAWDUP010000011.1:538-3379 GCA_052346825.1 Candidatus Fimivicinus sp.
CTCGGATGCGGAGACGATTTTCATTGGATAAACTCCCTTCTTTTTTGTATTTTATTTATATAATAACTTTAAAATATTACAAATAAATAACGATTGATATAAAAGAAGGAAAAAAGAGAATAACGTCGAGGCCAGTACCGTTTGCGGCGGATTCGACGGTCTCGAGGTAATGCCCTCATATTCCCGGCCAATTTCACTAATGACGAAACGGCCGGTTTTGATCTGCTCGTCCTTATCCTGCAGGAATTCGCCTACGTACTGCGCAACAGCGGCAATGGTCATGATATGAAAAGGCGCCATTTCCCCACGGAGCAGGGAGATGGCGCCTGGTTGTTCTGTTGGATTGGTTTATTTTTCGATATCGCTGATGCTTTGCTCCTGCGCGTGCTTTTCCGTGATGAAAGCTGTAACTTCTTCCATACGCTCCGCATTGAGCTTATACTTTTTGGAGAAGATGATCAGCGAGAGTAGCACAAAGACAGGCGGAATGACAAACATCATCATGCAGATTGCGTTTTTGGCAGGCGCTGCCTGATGGGCAAGGGCTCCCTCATAGTGGGAGAGCTGAAGGCCGAAATTCATGATCAATGCCTGGATGGAGTAGGCCACCTTCAGAAGCAGGCTCTTCATGGAGAACACAATCGAATCCGTGCGGTAGCCGAGCTTAAATTCTCCGTAATCGACGATATCCGCAAGCATGATGGTTTCCGCGACGAACATGCAGCCGATCCCCATACAGCCGAGTACGCCGAAAACGGCGAAGAGAATAAATTGATTGAGCACCGGACCGAACAGGCCCATGCCGAGATAGCCGACGATCGAGAGAAGCATCGCGCCTTTAATGACGCGGTTGCGCGTGAATCGTTTGGAGAGGACAGGCAGAAGGATCAGCCCCAATGCCTGACCGACGCCGCCAATTACGCCGAAGGCGGAAAATAGCTCCTCGTTTTCCAGAACAGACTTGAAATAATAAATGCCGAGTCCGTTGGTCAAATACCATCCCGTATTAAAGCAGATGGCAGTGAGAATGAAAATGAGCAGCTGATCATTGTTTTTGATCGTGCGAAAGGCGCGGGCCAGCGTAAAGCTTTCCTTGTTTTCCGGCTGTTCGTGTACCTTTTCTTTGGTTGTGAAAAAGGTCACCAGACAGCCCAGAATCAGCAATACGCCGCAGATGGCGGCCCAACGGCTGAATCCAACCGCACGGCTGCCCCGACCAAGCACTTTATTGACCATCGGGACGGTCAGTACGACGATAATAATTTGTCCAAATCCGGAAAAGAAGCGCGGGAAGGTTGCGGCAAGATTGCGCTCCTGCGGGTCGCTGGTCAGAGCGGGTACCATGGACCAATAGGGGATATCGACGATCGTATAGGACATGCCCCAGAGAACATACATCACCGCCACATATACATACAGGCCGATATTGACCTTCCCCTCCGTAACAGAGAAGCCGGGGTTGGTAAACAGGAATACGAGCACAACGGCATTCAGAATAGCGCCCGCCAAAATCCATGGGCGGAATTTTCCGGCCCGTGTGTGGGTGTTGTCAACGATCGTGCCCATCATGGGATCGTTGATGCCGTCCCAGATGCGCGCACAGAAGGCTACGACGCCGACAAAAGCAGAATTGATGAGCAGGGTATCCGTAAAGTAGTTATTTAGGAATGTGTTGAACAGGCCGTAGCTCAAATCCATGCCGATGGCACCCACGCCATAGCCAAGGTATTTGCACAAAATATCCTTTTTGCTTTTCGTTTTCTCCATTCTCTTTCCTCCAAATTTTAGTTGGCCAAGATGACTATAATGGTATTGTAGCTTTTTCGGCAATCTGCGTCAACAGCAAAGTGTCCGGCTTGACAGAAATATGTTTTCCCCCTACAATAATTCCGGTTGATTCTTGAGGGTACATTCAATGATGGAGATACCATTGGACCCTCTGGCGGCGCAGGACAATACGCGTGGCCTGCAAACCGTATGGGGGCAGAGAGCGGATGCGATATTCTATATTCTTTTTCCTTTTTCCTGTTAAGTCATTCTTTATGGAGGCCATATGATGGAGCTTCAAGTTAACGGTATTCCGATTTATTATGAAAAAGGGGGGAGAGGGTGCCCGGTGATGCTGCTGCACGGCAACGGTGGCAGCCACCGCACCTTCGACGGCCTGATGGAGAAGCTTGCCGGGGCCTATACGGTCTACGCGCCCGATAGCCGGGGGCACGGGAAGAGCGGCAAGGCCGGCCCGCTTTCCTATGAGCAGCTTGCCAGTGACACCGCGGCCTTGATTCAGGCGCTTGGGCTAGAGAAGCCGATGCTTTATGGCTTCAGCGATGGCGGCATCGTCGGCCTGCTCGTTGCGTCCGGCTGGCCGGGGCTGCTCTCAAAGCTGGCGGTCAGCGGGGCAAATTCCAGCCCTGCCGGCCTCAAGCCCCGCAATCGCTTTACCTATCGCCTGCTTTACACAGTTACAAAAAATGAACGGATCGGCATGATGCTGCACGGCCCTGCTCTCACGCAGGCGGAGCTGAATCGCATTGAGGTTCCCACGCTCGTGATGGCGGGGGAAAGAGACGTGATCCGCGAGGAGGATACGCGTTTCATCGCGTCACAGATTCCCAATGCGGAGCTGAAAATATTACCTGGGGAGAGCCACGGAAGCTATGTGCATGATCCGGATAAGCTTGCGTCTCTTCTCATTCCTTTTTTTGGAAAGAGATATCATAAATGATTGTGAAAACATTTCAATTGGTAACACATTTCTTACAATTTCGTTACTTTCATTAAGTACGTATTGACGAAACATGCGACAGCCGATATACTATTCAACAGAGGTTTTGGCAA
>DAWDUP010000011.1:3389-14629 GCA_052346825.1 Candidatus Fimivicinus sp.
TGGCAACCTCATAGACTGATAAAAACGAGGAGGGAACACATATGACGAAGAATGTTCTCGAATTGCTGGAGCATTCCGCGCAGAGGTTCCCGGAAAAAACGGCGTTTACCGAAGAAAAAGATTCTATTACATATGCTTCCTTTTTGGATCTTTGCCAGTCGGCCGGTACAGGCCTGTTCGCGCTTCAGGCTTACGGCCGCCCGGTTGCCGTGTATCTGGAGAAAGGGATTTCCTGCCTGGCGGCGATGCTTGGCGTTGCATACAGCGGCGGTTTTTATACGGTGATCGATACCCATATGCCGGTGGCTCGGATTCAGAGTATTTTCAACACGCTATCCCCGGCGGCAGTGGTGACGGATGCCGCGCATGCGCAGGCTGCGGCGGAGTTTCTGGGAGATGCAAAGCTGGTGCTGTTTGAGGAAATCTCTCAGACGCCCTGTGACGGGGAAGCGCTTGCACGCATTCGGAGCCGGATAATCGATACGGATCCGCTCTATGCGCTGTTTACCTCGGGCTCCACAGGCGTGCCGAAGGGGACGGTAGTGTGCCATCGCAGCGTGATTGATTATGCACACTGGGCTGTGCAGACATTCCGGTTCACGCAAGATACCGTGTTTGCCAGCCAGACGCCGTTTTATTTCAGCATGTCGGTGCTCGATATTTTTGCAACCCTTCAGAGTGGGGCGACACTTTGTATGCCGCCAAAATCCTATTTTTCCTTCCCGGTTCAGCTGCTCGAATACCTCGAGGTGCACCAGGTGAACACTATCTATTGGGTGCCGTCTGCACTTGGCCTGATTGCCCGCATGAAGGCGCTGGATTATGTGAAGCCCTCTGCGCTTTCAACGATCCTTTTTGCAGGCGAAGTCATGCCGGTGAAATGGCTGAACGTATGGCGCTCACACTATCCGCAAGCGCTGTTTGCCAACCTATACGGGCCGACGGAAGTGACCGATATCTGCGCGTATTACATTGTCGACCGCCCGTTTCGGGATGATGAATCGCTTCCCATCGGCCATGCGTGCGGCAACTGCGGCCTGCTGGTGCTGGATGAAAACGGCCGGGAACCTGCGGCCGGCGCACAGGGCGAGCTGTGCGTGCGCGGCTCCTTCCTTGCGATGGGCTATTACGGCGCGCCGGATAAAACGGCGGAAAGCTTCGTTCAAAACCCGCTCAACCGGACCTATCCCGAGCTGATTTATAAAACGGGAGACCTTGTGTATTATAACGAGCGCGGCGAGCTCGTCTATGTGGGCCGCAAGGATTTCCAGATCAAGCACATGGGATATCGGATCGAGCTGGGCGAGATCGAGGCAGCCATTTCCGCCTGTGAGGGTGTGGAGGTCTGCGTCTGCCTGTATGACGCAAAGCGCGACAAACTGATTCTGGCCTACGAGGGGACGGCCTCCCAAGAGGAGATTCTTCCGTTTGCGAAGGGGAAGCTGCCCTCCTACATGGTGCCGAATCGAATCATCCATACCCGAAAAATGCCATATAACGCAAACGGAAAGCTCGACCGAAAGTGGCTGGGCGAGCATTATCGGGAGCTGGATAAGTAAAAGCGTATTCAACGAAAAATTCAGATAGAAAGAAGCGATATGAAGTATGGAAGAATTATTGGAAATTCTGCACGAGCTGAAACCGGGTGTGGAATTCGAGGGGCAGACGCGCCTGTTTGACGATGGCATTCTGGACTCTCTGGATGTTGTATCCCTGGTGTCGGAAATCGACGATGCATTCGATGTGGAAATCTCCGTTGTCGATCTGCGCCCGGAAAACTTCAATTCCGTGGAAGCGATGATGGAACTGATTGAGCGGCTGCAGGATGAATGAGCCGTTTGTTTTCCGACTGCCTGAAACTGAGGATAGCAAATTACTGACATCTCCCCGCCTGCGAGGTGGGCAGGGAGATGCTCTTTTCTGAAAACCTTACAGGGATTGGCGCAAGGCCATTTCAATTGGGGGACAGCCGCAAATGAGCTATACTGCGTTTACCTTTATTATATTTATGCTTGTCACCGGACTGCTCTATTTTTTGATGCCCCAACGCGCGCGCTGGGGCGTTTTGCTGGCGGCGAGCTATGTTTTCTATTTCCTGTCAAGCAAGCTGTTACTGTTCAGCCTGCTGGCGACAACGGTTTCCGTGTATCTGTCCGGCCTGGCGCTCGGGCGGATCAATGCGCAATTCAATCTTGCAAAAAAGACGGTGCCCAAAGAGGAGAGGAAGGCGCTGCGGCAAAAGACGACCGGCAGGAAGAAGCTGGTTGTGCTTGTGGCGGTGCTGTTTAATTTCGGCCTGTTGCTTTTCTTTAAATACTTCAATTTTTTTGGGGATACGGTTAATTCCATCTTCGGCCTGTTTTCCGGGCTTTCCCCTGTGCCGCACCTGAAGCTGATTATGCCGCTGGGCATTTCATACTATACCCTGCAGTCGGTCAGCTACGTAGTGGATGTCTACCGTGGCAAGGTGGAGCCGGACCGGCATTTCGGCAGGCTCGCGCTGTTCATCTCCTTCTTCCCGCAGATCGTTGAGGGGCCGATCGGGCGCTATGGCCAGCTGGCGCACCAGCTCTATGAGCCGCATCGCGTAAGCTGCGCCAATCTCCTGCAAGGCATGGAGATGATTCTGTGGGGCCTGTTCAAGAAGATGGTGGTAGCGGACCGTGCAGGCATTTTTGTAGATGCCGTTTTTCATGACAGCGCAGCATATACGGGCCTGCCTGTCATATTGGCCGTATTGTTGTACACCATCCAGATTTACGCCGATTTTTCCGGCGTCATGGATATTGTGCGCGGCGTGGCGCGACTGTTCGGCATTCAGATGGCGCTGAATTTCCGCCGCCCGTTTTTCTCAACCTCCGTTCAGGAATTCTGGCGCCGCTGGCATATCACGCTTGGCGCATGGCTGCGCGATTATGTGTTTTATCCGGTCTCGCTCTCCAAACCGATTCTTGCGCTTGGGAAGAAGGCCAAAAAAATCTTTAAAGGGCATGCCGGCCGCCAGCTTCCCGCAATCTGCGCGCTGTTTTTCGTCTGGTTCGGCAACGGCCTGTGGCACGGGGCGGGATGGAAATTTATCGTTTATGGCCTGTATTATTATGTGATCATGACGATCGGCACGCTCTTTGAGCCGCTCTCCGTGAAGGCGCTCGCGGCGCTGCATATCGACCGGGAGGGGAAGCCCTGGCGCGTTTTCCAGATCATTCGCACCTGCGTATTTGTCTATTTCGGTATGCTGATTTTCCGCGCGCCGGGTCTCGGTGCCGCCGGTTCCGTATTTGCCTCCATGTTCCGCGGGCCGTTTTTGGGTGGAAGCCTGCTGATGCCGAAGTTTGTGGCGGCCGATTGGCTGCTGCTCAGCATTGCTGTGCTGCTGATGCTGGTGGTAAGCGTGCTGCAGGAGCGAAATATCAGCGTTCGCGCGCTGATTGCAAAGCAGCCGCTGCCCATACGCTGGGTGATCTATTTTGCGGCGCTGTTCAGCGTAATTATTTTTGGAATTTACGGGGATGGATATCACGTTGGAACTTTCCTTTATGGTCAGTTTTAACATACGCACGCTCATTTTATTAAGTAATCCGAAAGGCATGATGGAAGCATGCGAAATGAATTAGTGAAAAAAATAATCCGCAGGGCGGTCAAATGCGTTTGCTTTTCCCTGATTTTCCTGCTGTTGCTTCAGCTGTGTTCCATGGTGCTCGTCCCCCGAAACGATAAGGCGGAGGATTCAACGCTGGGGACGGTAGTCACCGGGTATCTCGGCGAGCCGGACAATACGCTGGACGTCGTGATGGTTGGCAACAGCGATCTCAATAACGGGATCTCTCCGATTGATCTGTACAACCAATACGGGATCACGAGTTTTGCCAGTGGGCAGCCGCGCCAGAATCCCCTGACCGCATGGCTGCGTGTTAAGGAGGCGCTGTCCCGCCAGTCCCCCCGGGTGCTGGTGCTGGAAGTGGATGCGATGTACCGCAACCCCAATATGCATAAAAACCACTGGAAAATGTTGACAGATAAGGTGAAAGCGTTTCCCCGGCAGGTATACGGTTATTCCGATACGTTTCTCAATAACGCGGTAGGCACGGGCGTCGGCTATCTGTTTGCGGGCGTCAAATATCATTCCCGCTGGAAGGAGCTGACGCGGGACGATTTTACAGATATCCGCCGTAAGTTTTACCATTATGTGGGCAAAGGATATTTAATCCATACGATGACGGTGCCCTATGAGGGCGGCTTCGATTATATGGAGCCGGGCGGCAGGGACGAGCCGCTGAGCAAAGAGGCCCTGCGATGCCTGACGAAGGTCATGGAGCTTTGCAAAGAGCGCGGCATCCAGCTCATGCTGCTGGAAATGCCTTCGGCAAGCTCATGGAGCTATGAGAAGCATCAGGCGGTTTCCGAATTTGCAGCACAAAACGGCCTGCCCTTCCTGGATTTAAACGTGGAGGCGCAGGAGGGCCGTATGGAGTTTGACTGGAAAAAGCATTCCAAGGACGGGGGAGACCATCTGAACCTGTTCGGCGCGGAGCGAGCGACCGCTTATTTGGGCGCTTATCTCAAGGAACACTACGATTTGCCGGATCGCCGGCAGGATTCGGCCTATGCCTTCTGGAAGGAGGACGCCTCCTATTATGAACGGAACCGCCGGAAGGAGCTGGAGAAGTTCAACGAAAAGCCGGAGCCGCCGCGCCATCCCAGGGTTGCGCCGAAAGCCTGAAAAAAGACCGCCCCAGGCGATTGCCTGGGGCGGATTTGCGTATGTTTTTATTTAACACAGAGAGGAATAAAGTAAAGCTGATTTGGTTGCACTCGGATTCAAAAATTCCGGGCGGTCCAAACGAAACGAGCCTGCAGCTGTTTTTATGATTCCGTGTCTCCCATGTCCGATTCCCGTTCATGCAGCAGGTGGCGGTGTTTCTTCTCGTCTGGTTCTGACTCATCTTCCTGTTCTTCCTTCCGGGGAAGGATTTCCACACGAACCTTCCCGATGCGGCGCTCTTCTACGCTCAGTACGGTAAAGCGGATATTTTCATATTCCACCACGTTCATCTCCCCGTCGCCGGGCAGGAAGCCGAGTTGGCTCGTGATGAAGCCGCCGAGCGTGTCGTAATCGCCCTCCGGCAGGTCCGCTCCGATCAACTCATCGACCTCGTCGAGATCCGTCGTGCCGTCAATGGTGAAGGTGGTATCGTTGATTTTGGAGATTTCTTCATCCTCATTATCGTATTCATCCTGAATATTGCCGACGATGCTTTCCAGGACGTCCTCGAGTGTGACAAGGCCTGCCGTGCCGCCATATTCGTCGACGACGATCGCCATCTGCACGTGGCTCTCGCTCATTTCCTTAAAAAGCTCATCGCAGTGCTTGGTCTCCGGGACGTAATACGCCTGGCGCATGATATCGCGCAGGGTTTGATCCTTTGGAAGGTCGCGCCCAACGTATTTGAGCAAATCCTTCGCATAGGCGATGCCGATGATATTATCCGGATCGTCATCGTAGACGGGGATGCGGGAGTACCCTTCCTCCATCGAGATTTTGACGACCTCCTCGAGCGGATCGTTGACCTCCACCGCAAACATCTCCGTGCGGTGCGTCATAATATCGCCGACGTCCATATCGTCAAACTCGAAAATATTGTTGATCATTTCCTTCTGGGTGTTTTCGATGACGCCCTTTTCCTCGCCTACGTCGACCATCATGCGAATTTCCTCTGCGGTGACGCCCTCCTCGTCCGCGTTCGGATCGAAACCGAACAGCCGCACGACCAGATTGGTGGAGAATGAGAGAAGTTTTACGACGGGCTTGGTAATCTTTGCAACAAACAGAAGTGGGCCGACTGCCATAAAGGAGACCTTTTCCGGCTTCTGCATCGCAATCTTTTTTGGAACAAGCTCGCCGAGCACCAGCGAGAAATAGGACATGATTAGGGTAATGACGACCATTGCAAAGCCGCTAATCACGTTGTAGGGGATCACGGCAACCACCTTGGGCTGTGCAATCGCTGAGGCCAGCTTATCCGCAAAAGTCTGCGAGGCCGAAGCGGATGTCAGGAATCCTGCGAGGGTTACACCAATCTGGATGGTGGAGAGAAAATTGCTGGAGTTTGCCGTCAGGCGCAGAATCTGTCGGGCCTTTTTATGGCCTTCCTCCGCCATTTTTTGAATTTTGTTATCGTTGAGCGAGATCACTGCAATCTCAGACATGGCGAAGAAGGCGTTGATTAGAATGAGTATGAGCAGCAATAGAAGCTGCAGAATGATATTTCCGGCAGGGTCCGGGTCATCCATAAGGGACTGGCTCCTTTCCTGATTGCTTTGCGAAGATTTTGTAAAAAGGCTTGCCTATGGCCAGCAGGGGCAACCCAGTCGGCACGGCAACGGCCGCGCCTGTGTGTATTCCCCTGTCAATTCAGGAGGCTTTCCCTTACATTACAAAGCAGTTTTGCATTATTATAGCCGTTTGACAGGAGCGTGTCAAACCGGGCGAGACGGCCTGCGGGACCCTGCCGCGGCGTGCGGCGCGGCAGGCGTGAATGCCCTTTGAAAAGCGGTTCAAAAGGGCCTGAATGCGGCAAAAACGGCGATTTTCGGGCAGATTCAAAATTTTCACAACTTGTTAAATTTCCGTACCCCGTTTTTTGCATACTTTTACCCCGTATTTTTGGTTTACACAAACGGACAAACGTGTTAGTATATTTGATGGCGATTTCTATCTTTATTTATTGTCCCCAAGGCTTGGAAAGTGGTTCGTTCGCGGCCAGTTTATTTGCCTCGGATTGAGCTGCTTCTCCCGCCTGAATCAAAAGGAGGAAATATCGAGTATGGCAAGAAAAACCAAGACCATGGACGGTAATAGTGCCGCGGCATACGTATCCTATGCGTTTACCGAAGTTGCCGCTATTTACCCGATCACGCCGTCGTCTGTGATGGCGGAGGAGACCGACAAGATGGCTGCTGCCGGTCAGAAAAACCTGTTCGGCCAGAAGGTAAGGCTCGCTGAGATGCAGTCTGAGGGCGGCGCCGCGGGCGCTGTTCATGGCTCCCTTGCAGCCGGTGCGCTCACCACGACCTATACTGCGTCTCAGGGGCTTCTCTTGATGATCCCGAACATGTATAAGATCGCAGGCGAGCTGCTGCCGGGTGTGATCAATGTTTCCGCCCGCTGCGTTTCCACGCATGCGTTGAATATTTTCGGCGACCATTCCGATATTTATGCCTGCCGCCAGACCGGCTATGCGATGCTCTGCTCCAACAGCCCGCAGGAGGTCATGGATCTCGGCGCAGTGGCGCATCTTGCCACCATCAAGAGCCGTGTGCCGTTCCTTCATTTCTTCGACGGCTTCCGCACCTCTCATGAAATCCAGAAAATTAAGATTTGGGATTACGAAACGCTGGGCGAAATGCTTGACTGGGATGCAGTCGATACGTTCCGCCGCCGCTCCCTGAATCCGGAGCATCCGGTCCTGCGCGGCTCCGCTCAGAACCCGGATATCTTCTTCCAGGCGCGTGAGGCCTGCAACCCCTATTATGAAGATGTTGTCGATGCGACTGTAAGCTACATGAATGAAGTCAACAGCCGCCTCGGCACGGACTATAAGCCCTTCAATTACTATGGCGCTGCGGACGCGGAGAATGTTATCGTTGCCATGGGTTCCGTCTGCGACACCATCGAGGAAACAGTCGATTACCTCAATGCGCATGGTGAAAAGGTCGGCCTTGTCAAGGTTCATCTGTACAGGCCCTTCTCCGTCAAGCACCTGGTTGAGGTTCTGCCAGCTTCCGTCAAGAAGATTTCCGTGCTCGACCGCACCAAGGAGCCCGGCTCCCTGGGCGAGCCGCTCTATCTCGACGTTGTCGCCGCGCTGCACGATACGCCGTTTGCTAACATCCCTGTTTACGGCGGCCGCTATGGCCTCGGCTCCAAGGATACGAATCCGGGCCACATCATCTCCGCATACCGCAATATGGAAGCTGCCGAGCCGAGGAAACGCTTCACGATCGCCATTGAGGACGATGTCACGCATCTGTCCCTGCCGATCACGGAGAATCCGGATACAACCCCGAAGGGGACGCATTCCTGCAAATTCTGGGGCCTTGGCGCGGACGGCACCGTCGGCGCGAACAAAAACTCCATCAAGATCATTGGCGACAATACCGATATGTATGCGCAGGGCTATTTCGCCTATGACTCCAAGAAGTCCGGCGGTATAACGACCTCCCACCTCCGCTTTGGTGAGAAGCCGATCAAGTCTACCTATCTGATCAACAAGGCCGACTTTGTCGCTTGCCACAATCCGTCCTATGTGACGAAATACAAGATGGTTGAGGACCTTAAGAAGGGCGGCATCTTCCTGCTCAACTGCTCCTGGGATGCCGCGCAGCTCGACGAGCACCTGCCTGGCTCCATGAAGCGCTATATTGCGGAGAATGACATTCAGTTCTATACCATCGACGCTACCCACATCGCAAAGGAGCTTGGCCTTGGCGGGCGCGTCAACACGATTCTGCAGGCCGCATTCTTCAAACTCTCCGGCATCATCCCAGAGGATAAGGCCGTCCAGCTCATGAAGGACGCTGCCACCCGTTCCTATGGCAAGAAGGGTGAAAAGATCGTCGCCATGAATCACGCTGCGATTGAGCGCGGCGTTGCCGGCACAGTAAAGGTAGATGTTCCGGCCTCCTGGGCAGCCGCCGAGGATACAATTGTGGAGACCGAGGTCAATACCGACCGTCCGGAGCTCAAGAAATTCGTCAAGGAAATCCTTGAGCCCGCAAGCGCCCAGTTGGGCGACACACTGCCTGTATCCGCCTTCAAGGATACGGCGGACGGCACGTTCCCGCAGGGCTCCGCTGCGTTTGAGAAGCGCGGTATCGCTGTGGATACGCCCTGTTGGATTCCGGAAAACTGCATCCAATGTAACTTCTGCTCCTATGTCTGCCCGCATGCGGTCATCCGCCCGTTTGCGCTGACGGAGGAGGAAGCAAAGAGCGCTCCTGAGGGCATGAAGATGAAGGCGATGACTGGCGTGCCCGGCATGCAATTTGCCGTTACCATTTCCGCGCTCGACTGCACGGGCTGCGGCTCCTGCGCAAATGTCTGCCCCGGCATGAAGGGCGAGAAGGCTCTTGTGATGAAGCCGCTTGAGACACAGGCGCACGAGCAGGAGAACTTTAACTACGCGCACAGCCTTCCGGCGAAGGAAGAGGTTGCCGCGAAGTTCAAGGAGACCACGGTCAAGGGCAGCCAGTTCAAGACTCCGCTGCTTGAGTACTCCGGCGCATGCGCAGGCTGCGGCGAAACGCCGTATGCAAAGCTCGTTACCCAGCTGTTTGGCGACCGGATGTATATCGCCAATGCGACGGGCTGCTCCTCCATCTGGGGCGGTTCCGCACCGAGTACACCTTATACGGTGAATAAGAAGGGGAAGGGTCCGGCGTGGGCGAACTCCCTGTTTGAAGACAATGCGGAATTCGGCTATGGTATGTATCTTGCCAACGCGCAGATCCGCGAGCGCCTGGAAGAGAACGTCAATGTCCTCTCTGAGTGCGACAAGGCAGGCGTGGCAGAAGCTGCGAAGGCATGGATCGACACGAAGAACGACAGTAGCGCCAACATGGCCGCTTCCGAAGCGCTCATCAAGCTCCTTGAGAGCACGGAATTCGACAAGGACTGCTGCAAGGCTGCCGCACAGGCGATCCTGAAAGATCAGGATTATCTCAACAAGAAGTCCATCTGGATTTTCGGCGGCGACGGCTGGGCCTATGATATCGGTTTCGGCGGCCTGGATCACGTCCTTGCCCAGAACCAGAATGTCAATATTCTCGTCTTCGATACCGAGGTCTACTCCAACACGGGCGGTCAGGCGTCTAAGGCAACGCCCACCGGTGCTGTCGCGCAGTTTGCCGCGACCGGTAAGGTCGTCAAGAAGAAGGATCTCGCCGCGATCGCTATGAGCTACGGCTATGTCTATGTGGCGCAGGTGGCAATGGGCGCGGATTATAACCAGTGCCTGAAGGCCTTCCATGAGGCGGAGAGCTACGATGGCCCGTCCATCATCATCGCTTATGCGCCGTGCATCAACCACGGCATCAAGGGCGGCATGGGCATCAGCATGACCGAAGAGAAGGCTGCGGTAGCCGCCGGCTACTGGCACAACTTCCGCTTTGATCCGCGCCTTGCCGCTGAGGGCAAGAATCCTTTCTCCCTCGACAGCAAGGAGCCGAGCCAGAGCTACCGTGACTTCATCATGAACGAAGTCCGCTACAACTCCCTGCTTCGCGCCTTCCCGGACCGTGCGGAGTGCCTGTTCGAGAAATCCGAGGAGTATTCCAAGGAGAAGTATCAGCACCTGCTCAAGCTCAAGGATCTCTACGCGCCGGCTGAATAAGCCATAAGCAAACGGTAATATTCTGATCATACGCTCGTAATTCAAAAAGCGATTGGTGAATGACGCGCGTTTTTATGGCTTTACTCTGTAGCTCAAAAAAATCCCCAACAGGCCGTTGACCTATTGGGGAAAGTGCAGTTTAATAAATTAAAATATAAGATTATTGATCTTCCAGCAGACCCCTGATGACCTCCGCACTCTTATCCATCACCATCTGGATGCCGCGGTTGACGTCGAAATAATCCTTGCGGATCTGTTCCAGATGTTCACGCCCCGCCGGTTCAATGTGATAATAGACGCGCAACTGACGCCGCCCGGAGGTGGACTGATGGTCTGTGATGTAACCCTTGCTCATGAGGCGGTACAAGGTTGGGTACATGGAGCCCTCTGGAATTGTGATTTCGCCCTTGCTGCGGCGCTTGACAAGCTGGGCCATCTGATAGCCGTACATATCTTCCTCGCACAGCATCGTTAGCAAGAGCATTTCAACAGCACCTTTTTTAAAATTATCTTTGGCGCTTCCCATAGGGTATCCCCCCTTTCTTTCTACAATATTGATTCATTTCGTCTGTTTGACTGATACCGAAGGCCTTCGCATCCTTTGAGTGGCGCCGCGGCAAACAGGAAATGTGGCCGAATGACGCTCGCAGATAGAAAGGGGTCTCTAGTCTTTATCAAGGCAAATACGATCGAAATTTACTATATCATATCATAATAACATTTAATAGTAAATACCTAGTTAATTTAATCTGCCATGCCATAATGAAACCATGTATACAAAAGCATCGGAACCATCTATAACTAATTATACCATGAGATTTTAAAAATGCAATACATTTTGCAATATTT
>DAWDUP010000011.1:14639-15209 GCA_052346825.1 Candidatus Fimivicinus sp.
TTTACAGGGTTAGGCATTGCGACAGGAGGCTGTTACTTGACAGCAACAGCTCATTTTATTATAATAATAACATTGCGTTGCCTCATATGGGGCCTGAAAGGATGGTAAAAATGCCGCAGGAGATTTTATTGACCTATGACGGCCTGCATGAATTACAGGCAGAGCTGGAAAATTTAAAAACCGTCGGGCGTAAGGAAGTGGCGGAAAAGATCAAGGTGGCGCTTTCTTTTGGCGACCTGTCGGAAAATAGTGAGTACGACGAGGCAAAGAGTGAGCAGGGCAAGCTGGAAGCCCGGATCAGCGAAATCGAGGCGATGCTGGAAAATGCCAAGGTGCTTGATGAGGACGCTCTGGGCACAGAGGTGATCCATGTCGGTTCCAAGTTGAAGCTCAAGGACCTGGAGATGGACGAAGTGGAGGATTACCAGATCGTCGGCTTTGCACAGGCGGATCCAGACATCGGCCTGATTTCCGATGAATCCCCGGTTGGCAAGGCGCTTTTGGGCCATAAGCTGGGGGACAAGGTGGATGTAGAAGTCCCCGCCGGTGTGATTTCCTTTGAGGTGCTTG
>DAWDUP010000011.1:15282-21110 GCA_052346825.1 Candidatus Fimivicinus sp.
TATCCCAATGACTACAGGGGACGCTGGGCTTAAAAAAGAATTTGTCGAAGAAGCGAAAGGCGTTGTAGCCTTTCGCTTTTTGTCGTTTTCATGAGGGGACTTTATGTGGTTGAAGGGCGTGTTTCCTCGGATTTCTGTAGAAAGAGTGGTTCGATTAGGAGAAAAAGGATGAATGTTCATAATTTTGTAATAAGTTTGGCAAATTTATCAAATATAATAAATTTGAAGATACGATAGCAGATTTATTGTTGCAATTGCGAAAAATCGATTTTCAATACTTCGGCATCGCATCAAATGATAAAAGGAGGAGGAAATTTCATGCTTAGTTCTATTTTTTCGCTGGTAGAGGGGATCCTGAGTTCAGCAGGTGCAAGCGAGGAGGCGCAGAATATCGTTTCCACGGTGTTTGACAGCATCCTCAAGGGCTTTGGTATTTTTGGCTGATCACATTGATAAACAGAAGGCGGATTCCTGCCCACACAGGAATCCGCCTTTGCTTTTGAGAAATATCATGCGGTGCACACAGGCCGCAGTCGGAAGCGAATTCCTCAAACAGGGCGGGGGAGGGCGGCTGTGCATGGATCTGCATGATACAAATCTCCCCCCTCTGGCAGGCCGGTTATACATATTCCCGCACGACGCCACTGTCCACCAGCAGAGGGTTGACATCGAGCGTAATGATATCGCCCGGACGGCAGTCGACACCGGTCACATCGAATACGACATTCGCAAGCCCCACGCGGCCTGCGAGCGGAACGCGCTTTCCATTGAGATACCCATAGATCTGGGTGTCGCGGAAGAAATCCTTGATGGCATGCACCAGATAGCGCAGCTTATCCACTGGGCGGCACATATCGTTTGCCTTCGTCATTCCGAAGCCGTCGATATGCCCCACCGGGACAACGGCGGCGACCATATCGCGCGGTGTGTGGTAGATGTCTGCATAGCCGATATTTGAATCCTTTGGCAGGTGCTTGACGCTGGTGATTTCGCATTCCATATGGCCCACGCGCTGGAAGCCCCATGTATTTTTAACTGACAACCGGCCCAGAAAGGCGGAGCCGATGCGCACCGCATCGAGCCTTGTGCCGGGAAAGCGAAGGGCGGCGGTGGAATTTGCCACATGCTGCATACCGAGCTCCATACCGGCGCGCTCGAGCTGTTCCGTCATCTCGTGATAGATTTTCATTTGCCGGTCAACAGAGGAAGAATCCTTTCCAAAGGCATTGGAGAAATGCGTAAAGCAGCCGGTGATCTTCACATGCTCCAGTTCCCCGCAGAGCCTGACGATTTCCTCTTCTTCGCCGGGCAGAAATCCGTATCGGCCAAAGCCGGTGTCGAGCTTTAAATGCGCTTCGAGCGTTACGCCGCGCTTTCTGGCCGTTTCATCAAGCAGAACAGCGCTCTCCCGGGAGCCGACACAGGCGATGATCCGCCGGTCGATGAGCAGTTCGGCATCGCTTTCCTCCACCACGGGGCTGAGCAGCAAAATAGGGCAGTCAATGCCCGCATTGCGCACGGCAGCGGCCTCTTCGGGCCGGGCCGCGGCGAGAAAGCCGATCCCGTTCTCGACGAGCTCCCGCGCGAACTGCGCCGTACCCAGCCCGTAGCCGTTGCCCTTGACGGTCCCGATGACGGGAACGCCGCCCATCTCTTTTTTTATAATTTCGATATTGTTTTTCAGGTAATCTCTTTCCACGACATAACGCACGGCAAAGCCTCCCTTTCTGACACATCCGTTTCGGACAAACAAGAAATGCCGTTACAAACGGCATTTCTGGAACGGCTCTCCTTATTGCTTCTCCGTTATCCTGCGCTTGATGGTCCGCAGCTTTTTATAGGTCTTTTCGCCCAGGGTAACGAGCTTGAATGCAGACGGCTTGATGATGAGATTCATCTCGCCGATGAATTCCGTAAGCTCCCCGCTGAAGCCCTTTTTGAAGCGGTAGATGCCATAGAGGGGATTGCTTTCGTCCAGATAGCCGGACACGCCGCGGAAGTCATAAATGCGGCAGTTCGTCTCGATTGCCCAGCGGATCATTTCCCACTGCACCAGATAGTTCGGCATGACATTGCGATGCTCGTTGGACGATGCGCCATAGAGATACCAGACCTTGTCGCCATAATGAATGGCGAGAGAGCCGGCAATGGGCTGCCCCTCGTAATAGGCCAGATAGATGCGTGCGTCCTCGCCGAAATTCTCCAGAATGCTGCGGAAATATTCTGTGGAGCGGATGCCGAAATCATCGCGCTTGCCGGTTTCGATCATGATTTTGTGGAAATCCTCTGCCGCCTCGGGGCCGCAGATTTTCACCTCGACGCCCTTCTTTTTGGCCACGCGGATGTTGTAGCGGTGCTTGGAGGCAAAGGCGTTGAAGATTTCATCCTCCGTCTTCCCTTCCACATCGAGGCGGAAGACAAAGCGTGGCTGGATGGTTTCAAAGCTCTGCGTGGTGGAATCGACGGTAAAACCGAGGCTTTTGACCAGATCGGCAAATTCCGTGTCGTCCACCTTGATATCCGTATCCATGGTCAGCACGTAGGCGTTGAATTCGCGGCCGACTTCGACCGCCGCGTCGACGAGCTTTTTCACCATTGCGCGGTCGTGCGGGTCGCACACGGGGCCGCGCGGGCTGTACATCAGGGAATAGGGCATGCCCGGCACCTTGCGGATCAAAAGCGCCATCGTGCCGTCAATTTTGCCATCCTCTCCGCGGCTGATCACGCCGCGCCACTGCCAGTTTTTTTTGACGCCCGCCCAGGGGCTTCCCTGCATAAAGCTTGCTTTATAATGGCTTTTGACAAAGGCGTCAAATTCGGCCGCCTGTTCGCGTTTGATGATTTCCAAGAGCGTTGCCTCCCATAATCCTGCATTTGTTGTCGTTTTATTTTTATCATAATGGAGTTATTATAGTCCAATCCTATATCGTTGTCAAAAGAAACAGGAACGGAATAGGTATTTCTTTGACAGTGTGCGTGATTTCGATATCTTTATGCACACCAGGCGAGGGCAGGCGGCATTCTGGATGGAGCGGTTCTGTATTTCTCCGTAATTGTGGTTTCCTCATTTTTTCTGTATAATAGGCGTTACTTATGAGATTGGGAGGGCCTGCGATGCTCCGATTTGTGCAGCCGGATGACTGCTACCGGCAGGAATATACGGATATGATGGATGAATGGCATGCCAGCGGGGGCGGGATTTCGCCGTGGCCGCTGCTGGAAGCTTATCGTTCTGATACGGAATTTGAGGCCATGCTTCGCCTGGTAAATGCCGGGGCACCGGCTCCGGGGTATGCACCCAGCAAAACCTGGTGGGTGCTTGACACCGAGTCGGGTAAACTCATTGGAGCGGTCAATATCCGCGCTTATCTTACAAAAGCCGGGTTTGAAACTTTTGGCCATATCGGTTACGGCGTGCGGCCCAGTGAACGCCGGAAAGGTTACGCGACACAGATGCTGCAAATGGCGCTCGAGCGCTGCCGGGCGATGGATCTTTGGCGGGTGCTCCTTGGCTGTGCGGACGACAATATTGCCAGCGCAAAAACGATTGAAAAATGCGGTGGAAAGCTGGAAAATATTGTTTGTATTGCAACGGACGGGAAGCAAACACGGGTCAGGCGCTACTGGATCGATTTATGAGGAACCGATCGCATTGATCAGCATATGGAGCATCAGCGCAGCGCAGACGTTTTTGCATTTCAGGCGCGCCAGGCCCAGCGCCAGCCCGATGAGAAACGCAGTGAGCGCCTTCATCAGCAGAATATGCGCAATATCGGCACCGGGCGAGAAAAGTGAGGTGCGCCAAAGGATCGTGTCCACGTAGCCGAAGTGCCATATGGCAAACAGTGCGCTTGAAATCAGATAAGCCGCCTTTTCGCTTTTGAACAGGCCTTTTATCCGCTCCCACAGCAGTCCACGAAAAATCGTCTCCTCAAAGAGCGGTGTTACAATGGCTCCATAGCAGAACGATAGAAGAGCGGATGCGGAGGTATGTCTCGTAATCAGCGGAGTGGATAGCAAAAACAGGGCGAGCAGTGCAGCGGAAATTTTATAAGGCAGGCTGAACCGCTCCGGCAGAAGGGGCGGCAGGTTCTTTTTCCTTTTGGCGGCGGCCAGCAAAAGGGCAGTGGTGACAAGCATAAATAGGAGGCTTACCAGCGCGTCGCTGCACAGCGTGTGCGCTATAAAATGAAAAACGAGGGATTTTATTCCGACTCGCGCACCCTGAAGCAGCGCCAGAAAGACCAGCCAGCCGAACAGACCTCTGTATTTTTTCATGGCCATGATGTCCTTTCTATGCGGAATGAATTTTGGCAAATCCGATTGTGTTCCCATCTTTCCGGGCGATCAGCGCAAGCTTCAAAGGGAAGGCTTCCTTTTCACATATCGCCCCTCACCGTATCATACCATAGTTTCATTCCGTCTTCCCTTACAATCTTGTAAGAGAAAGCGACTGATAAAAAGGGGGATTTTCCATAGAACGCGAACCTATCAAAGCCACAGAATATGGCGACCGGATCGAGCCGGTTGCCGACGGCGTCTATCATATCGATGATGCACATGCGCAGTCCTTTTATCTGATTGAGGGCCGGGAACGCGCCCTTGTGATCGATACGGGGATGGAGGCACGCGCACTTACCCCCGTCCTGCGCGCGCTGACGGAGAAGCCGTTTGTGCTTGCCCTGACGCATGCGCATCCCGACCATATGTACCATGCGGACGAGTTCGAGACCGTCTGTCTGGGCAAGGCGGATATCGCGGCATGGAAAGGCCCGCTCAGGCTTGCGACGGATGTGCTCATCGGCATGCGGAAGCTGCCGAAAAAGAAGTTTCCAGTGGAAGCTTATGTCCCGGTCACAGGCCGCACAAACATCGATCTAGGGGGAAATGTGATCGAGGTGCTGGAGGCACCGGGCCATACGCCAGGCTCCATGATATATGTCGACCATCAGCACCGCTGCATTTTTACAGGCGATGCGGTGGGCAGCGGCATGTTCGTCCTCATGGCGCTGCCCGGCTGCCTGAAGCTTTCCGATTATCGAGACAGCCTTGCGCGCCTATTGAAAAAGCTGGAGCCGATCGCGGATTACCGGATGTACGGCGGGCATCTCAGCCAGGAGCGAGGCGCGGGCGAGCGGGGAGAGGATTATTACAACCCGGTGACCGTTGAGGTGGTGCAGGATCTTTATACGCTCTGTGGCAAGCTGCTGCAAAAAGAGATTTTGCCCCAGGGGAAAGGCTTCCTCTGTGCGCAATATGGAAGAGCGGAGATTCAGCTGCGCAGGGATCAGCTGCGCTGAAGGGGTGGAAGATCGTGCTGATTCAAACATTGATTGAGGATACGAGCGGGAGCAACGCGGCGCTTATGTGTGAACACGGCCTAAGCTTTTATCTGGAAACGGCGCGCCATAAAGCGCTTTTCGATCTCGGCGCGGGCGGGGGCTTTTTGAAGAATGCGCAGGCGCTCCGGATTGATTTGTCACAGGTGGATACCGTGATCCTGTCCCATGGGCACAACGATCATGGCGGAGGGCTGCGGGAATTCCTCTCTGTGAACGATCAGGCGAACGTGTATGTGCAGAAGAGTGCCTTCGATGGCTGCTATTCTTCATCAGGAGAAACCCTGCACGAAATCGGGCTGGACCCGGCGCTGCGCACACATCCGCAGATTGTGTGCGTTTCAGGTGATATGCGGATTGATGAGGAGCTTTTTCTATTTTCCGGCGTGCCGCAGCGCGCCTTCTGGCCGCAGACCAATGCCAACCTGATGAGACGGGCCGGTGAAGGGCTGATCCCGGATGATTTCCGCCATGAGCAGTATCTGGCCG
>DAWDUP010000011.1:21120-22188 GCA_052346825.1 Candidatus Fimivicinus sp.
GACGGCGATCGAAAAATCCTTTTCTCCGGCTGTGCGCATTGCGGGATTGTCAATATCATGGAGCGGTATTGCGCGATCTTCCATTGCGCGCCGGATGTGGTAGTCAGCGGAATGCACCTGACCAGCCCGCGAACGGGGAAATGCGAGGATCACACGGTGCTGGAACGGATCGCGCAGCGGCTGGATGATTATCCAACCCGGTTTGTAACGGGCCACTGCACCGGCGAGGAGGCCTATCGGGTGCTGAAGCAAACGCTGGGCGGGCGGATCGAAACGCTGCACACCGGCGATATTGTGCTGGAAAGTAGGGGGGCCGAGGCGAGAACGATGCGGTGAAAAGCCTCTATTATCCAATCGGATAACCAATCAGGAAAGGGACTGCTTCAATGCAATGCGATACACGAAAAATAGGCCGAAAAGTTAGCGCCGGCGGATTTATGTGCCGGCTGCCGAAGCAAAACTGTTGGATGAGAACAAGAATACCATCCTGTTTGAGGAATTTCGGGAGGGTGACCGTGTCAAGGTGGCCTATGACGGCGTTATCCTGGAGACTTATCCGGGGCAGGTGGGAAACTGCTATGGAATCCACTGGGTGGGAAAGACGGAAACTTCCTCTGCGACGGAATAGGGGATCAGATCAAAAAACCGCAGGCACTGTAGTGCCTGCGGTTTTTCTATCGTTATTCAAAGCAGTAAGCAGGTTCCATAATAATATTGACCGGGAGGTACTACATCTTGTGCCTCCTTTTTTTGCCCCTACAAGAGCATTAAAAAATAAGTGTTATTTTGCAATAAAGCATATTTTTTCGTCTGAACGCTTGCAATTTCACGAAGCAGTTAGTATAATAACACTCAAGTGGAGCAAAAAAGAGTAAAGTGGAGCTAAAACCCACATCTTGAATCACGGAGGAGGGGAATGGAGATGGCTGATCTTCCGGCTGACGCCGCCGTAGAAACCACAGCGCCGGTGCCGGTGGAATCCGTGCCCGCTGCACAAACGACGCAGCCGGAAAAAAAGCCCGCGGAATTCAAGGGCTTTTTTGAGCATGGGCTGGATGCGAAGAGCCG
>DAWDUP010000011.1:22198-23482 GCA_052346825.1 Candidatus Fimivicinus sp.
ACATGTTCCTGCCCTGGTGCTGTATCCGGACGAGGTCTGGAAAGAGATTTCCGAGCGGATCAACGCCTCCCTCTTCGACGAGCAGATGCGTAAGGTGCAGCGGCGCACCATGAGCAGCGCGTTCGATATCGAAGCGGACAAGCAGGGCCGTATCACGATCCCGGCGATTTTCAAGCGCTATGCAAAGCTCGAGTCGGAATGCATCATCTCCGGCGCGGGCCGCAAGGTGGAAATCTGGAACCCGGATGCGTGGTATGAGGAGTTCACGCGCCAGCTGGAACTGCCGGAGGGCGAGGACGATTTCGGCGTTTCCTATGATTTTGGAGACGTGTTGGAACGGTAGGACGATATCATTCATGAAGGGGCTTTTCCAATATGGAATTCTCCCATAAACCCGTTTTATTTACGGAAACGGTTGACGCGCTTCAGATCAGACCCGATGGCGTCTATGTGGACGGTACGGCGGGCGGCGGCGGCCATTCCGCTGCGATTGCAGCCCGATTGTCCGAAGGGGGCCGATTGATTTGTATCGATCAGGATCCGGACGCGATCGCCGTTTTGCAGAAACGGCTTGGCGGCCTGCCGCAGGTTACAATTGTGCAGGAGAATTTCGCCCATATCGACACTGTGCTGAGCAATCTGGAGATCCCTGGTGCGGACGGTATTCTCGTTGATCTCGGGGTCAGCTCTCACCAGCTGGATACGCCAGAACGCGGGTTCTCTTTCCATACGGACGCGCCGCTCGATATGCGGATGTCTCAGCAGGGGACAACGGCGGCCGAGCTGGTGAATACGCTCGACGAGCGTTCCCTTGCAAGGATTTTAAGCGAATACGGCGAGGAGCGCTATGCCCGCTCCATTGCACGCAATATCGTGCGGGCCCGGGAAAAGGAGCCGCTTGAAACCACGCTTCAGCTTGCGGACCTCGTCAAAGCCTCCATGCCGGCTGCATCGCGACGCGAGGGCGGGCATCCGGCGCGCAGGACGTTCCAGGCGCTGCGCATTGCGGTCAACGGCGAGCTGGACATGCTTTCCGCCGGCCTCGACGCAATGTTTGAGCGCCTCAATCCAGGCGGCCGGCTGGCCGCGATCACATTTCACTCCTTGGAGGACCGAATGGTCAAGCAGCGGTTCGCCTCCTGGTGCGAGGGCTGCGTCTGCCCGCCCGATTTTCCGGTCTGCGTATGCGGCAGAACGCCGCGCGCGCGCCTTCCCTTCAAGGTGAAAGGGCCGTCTGCGCAGGAGCTGGAGGCAAATCCGCGCAGCCGGAGCGCAAAGCTCCGG
>DAWDUP010000011.1:23492-24752 GCA_052346825.1 Candidatus Fimivicinus sp.
CGTACTACAGGAACCGGCGCATATGATTTTTCACGTTTTGAGCGTGCGCAGGCGGCGCCACAGCGTGTCCCGGCCCGGCCACAGAAATCGCCCTCAAGGCCCGTCAAGGTTCCCGAGCCGCGGAAAACCTCTGCACAGCGCAGACGGGAGAGCATTGACTCCCTGCGCCGTACGGTGAAGACCATACTGGTCTCCGGGCTCCTGCTCTCCCTTTTGGGCGGGATGCTTTACAGTGAAGTCAGGCAGGAGGAGCTGACCCACGCCTATCGGAAGCTGGAAAGCCAAATGGCGATCGCACAAAGCGAAAACACCCGGCTGAACATGGAATTGAGTGCAAAGCTTTCTCTGGACAAGGTGGAGTCCTATGCGCGTGAAAAGCTGGGAATGGTGAAAAACGACGCACCCATCGAGTGCATCAATATCCCGCAGGACAACGAGGTGTTGCTGGCCGGCGGAAAGAGCCAGTCGAATGCTTCTAAAACGGGGAGCGGCACGGATCAAAAGCAGCAAACAGCTTCTCAGGAGCAGGGAAACGCTTCTGCTGCCAAGCAGTCCGGCACACCGGAGAAGCAGGCGGACAAGCAATCATCCGGGTCGGTGCTGAAAGATTTTTTGGAATATCTTTTTTAGCAGGGCAATACCTATGAATAGGCGGCATCTGATTCCGGCTGACTGTTGCCGGAGAGCTGCGGACAGAAGTTGATGCGGTGAGCTGGCTGCGCCGCGCGGGAACAAGCTTTCCGTGTGGCGGCGGTGCGGCCACCGCTGTTTCGATAAAAGCCCGTTCATTCATGGATACAGTGTGAAAGGATGGTTATTCTTATGAGCAAAAAGCCGTCGCGCCATATGGTGCACCGCGCAATCGTAGTATTGGTGGCGCTGCTCTTCGGCGTTTTTGGAATGGATGTCGTCAGCCTAGTGCGCATTCAGCTGATCCATGCGGATGAATACCGGCGCAAGGCGGAGAGCCAGCAGCTCAGCGATACGGAAATCCAGCCGCAGCGCGGCCTGATTTATGACCGGAACAAAAAGGTACTCGCTCAGAGTGCTAATGTCTGGCTCGTTTATATCAACCCCTCCAAAATTCCGAATGACAAGGTGCGTAATGCCATCTCAGAGGGTCTGGCGGAAATTTTGGAGATGGATAAGGAGTCGATCCTCAAAAAGGCGCAGAGAACGAATTACGGCTATGTCGCGGTCAAAAATCAGGTGGAAAAAGAGATGAAGGATGCGGTCAGCGATTTCATTTCCAAGCACGAT
>DAWDUP010000011.1:24762-27436 GCA_052346825.1 Candidatus Fimivicinus sp.
CACTGAAGAAGATCAATCAGAAAAATGTGCCGGATGATCAGAAGGATGCCTATTATTCCGAGATCATCTTCATCGATCCGGACGTCAAGCGCTATTATCCCAATTCTCATCTTGCTTCCACAGTCCTCGGCTTTACCGGCAAGGACGGAGTGGGCCGCTGGGGGCTCGAGGCGAAATATAATGAGACGCTTTCCGGCACGCCGGGCCGTATTTTGACGGCGAAAAACGCCGGCATGGACAGTATGGATACGCCTTATGAGACGACCTATGACGCAAAGCAGGGCAATTCACTGGTGCTGACCATTGACGAGGTCATCCAGTATTATCTGGAGAAGAGCCTCGATCAGGCGCGCGTGAACGCGCAGGCGAAAAGCGCCTATGGGATCGTGATGGACGTCCAGACGGGCGGCATCCTCGCCATGGCGACCAAAGGGGATTTCGACCCGAACGATCCGCATGCCATCGCGGATGAGAAGACCGCGGCAGAGCTTGAAAAAATCGTTGATTCGGAGGAAAAATACAAAGAACTCACCAACGCGCAGTATACGCAGTGGCGCAACCGCGCGATCACGGATACCTACGAGCCCGGCTCCGTTTTCAAGGTTGTCACGGCGGCCGCGGCGGTGGAGGAAAATGTGATCCCGGATAACTTCACCTTCACCTGCACCGGCGTGCTCAACGTGGCGGGCACCAAAATTCACTGCCATAAGCGCACAGGCCACGGGACAGAGGACTTTACCCACGGCCTGATGAATTCCTGCAACCCCTTCTTTATCACGGTCGGCCAGCGCCTCGGCGCGGAAAAATTCTATAAATATTTTGAGGCGTTCGGCTTTACGGAGAGGACTGGCATTGACCTGCCCAGCGAAACGGCACCGGTGGAGGGCCAATCCTACCATACACTCAAGCAGCTCGGTATCGTGGAGCTCGCCAGCTCCTCCTTCGGCCAAACCTTTGAAACCACGGCCATCCAGATGCTCACTGCCGTCAATACGATCGCAAACGGCGGCAAGATGATGAAGCCCTATATCGTCTCCTCCGTACTCGATGAGGAGGGCAACACGATTTCCACCACACAGCCTACGGTCAAGCGGCAGGTCATTTCGGAAAAGAGCGCGGCCAAGATGGCGGACATGATGGAACACGTCGTTTCCGAGGGCACCGGTAAAAACGCCTATGTGGCGGGCTTCCGCCTGGCCGGAAAGACCGGTACGTCGGAAAAGCTCGCAGGCGGCGGGAAAAAGGAAGGCAAGTATGTCGCTTCCTTCGTCTGCTTCGCGCCCGCGAACGATCCAAAGATTTCGATGCTGATCGTCATCGACGAACCGGTCGGCCAGATCAATGGCGGACAGATTGCAACGCCCGTTGCCGCAGAGGTTGCAGAGGCAACACTCAATTATCTCAATGTCGACCCGCAGTACACCGCCAAGGAACTGGCTGATCTCGGCGAGGAAACGCCGCCCGTAACGGGCCTGTCCCTTTCCAAAGCACGCGAAGCGCTCAGCGGCTTTACCATCAAAACAGTCGGCGAGGGCAACACGGTGATCAGCCAGATGCCGGCGGCTGGACAGCTCATTCCGAAAAACGGCGTGGTGGTACTCTATACGGATAAGACCTCGGAGAAAAAGAAGGTGACCGTGCCGGATCTGACCAATCTGAGCGTATCTGAAGCGAACCAGAAGGCGCTTGAATACGGCCTGAATCCAAAGATTTTCGGTAACTCCCTGACGATGGGAGAATCCGTCTCCTATAAGCAGAGCGAGGAGGCCGGTTCACAGGTCGATGAAGGAACGGTGGTTACCATCTATTTCAAATCCAATGTGGGTGTCAACGATCTGGCGCAGGATTAATCCTGCGCCGTGTGCAGAGAGGTTTCAGTTGGGCGGCGGACCGCTCGCCCATTCAGCAGAGGAATCCCTGCAAAAAACGAACTGGAACCATAAAATTTTACGTTTTATGGTATACTATAATTCGTTTCAGAAATGGAGGTGCGGCAATGCGCTTATCAGAATTGCTGCAACGGGTTACGCTGGCTCTGCCGGGCAGAGACCCTGAAATTACATTCATCACCGACGATTCCCGGAAAGTTCGGGCCGGATGCGCGTTTATCTGCATCCAGGGAAAGAATTTTGATGGACACACGCTGGCGGCTCAGGCTGTCGAAAAGGGAGCCGCCGCAGTCATTGCGGAATATGACACGGGCCTTGCGTGCCAGGTGCTCGTGCCGGATACCCGGGCTGCGTATTCGCTGATGTGCGAAGCCTATTTCAGAAACCCGGCGGAAAAGCTTCATCTGATCGGGATTACGGGCACAAACGGGAAGACGACCTCCGCCTTCCTGATCAAGGAGATCCTGGATGCTGCGGGGTATCAGACGGGGCTGATCGGCACGGTGCAGAATATGGCGGGGAACGAGGTGTTCCCGGCACAATTGACGACCCCGGATCCATACGAACTCAATGAGCTTTTCGACAAGATGGTAAAAGCGGGCTGTACGCACTGCGTGATGGAGGTCTCCTCTCAGGCGCTGGCACAGCAGCGGGTAGCGGGGATACATTTCGATATCGCGCTGTTTACCAATCTAACGCAGGATCATCTCGATTACCACGGCACCTTTGAAAACTATTTGGCGGCGAAGCACAAGCTTTTTGAGCAGGCCGATCAGGCGATCATC
>DAWDUP010000012.1:0-2159 GCA_052346825.1 Candidatus Fimivicinus sp.
GTGTGGTATAGTGAGTGTACCTCTAAGAGGGTTCTTTTTTTGTGCCCATTTTTAGAGGGAGGCTAGGACCCGGAAAAATCCTGCTGGTAAGCGATTTATGGGCTTTTTTACAAGGCAATGCCCTCATCATGCTTTTTGTAAAAGCGCGGAATCTGCGCGGGGGATCGATGGGTTCTGAAAATATCCGGAAAACTGGAGGTGCCGTCATGAGAGTAAAAGTTACTTTATCCTGCACGGAGTGCAAGCAGCGCAACTACAATACGATGAAAAACAAGAAGAACAACCCCGACAGGCTGGAGATGAATAAGTATTGCAGATTCTGCAAGAAACACACGCTCCACAGAGAAACCAAATAAGAGCGGAGGGAAGATGAATGGCTGACGAAAAGAAAAAGGACGCTGTGGAAAAGGCTGAAAAGAAAGCCTCGAAAGCGGACAAGGCCGATAAGGCAAACAAACCGAAAAAGCCAAATATCTTTGTGCGCGCTGGCAAGGCGATCGCCCGCTTCTTTAAGGATTTCAGGGGCGAGATCAAGAAGATCACCTGGCCCGATGCAAAAACCATTTTCAAAAGCACAGGCGTTGTTATCGCCGTGATTTTGATTATTGGAATCGGCATCTGGATCGTGGATTTCGGCCTTTCCAGGGGACTGAGCCTGATTGAGGGCCTGGCGCAGGATCCCACGACGACGGCCGCCGCGGTCGAATCAACGACAGGCGCCGTGACGGAAGCTGTCACCGGTGCCGCGACGACAGCGAAAGCGGGTGTCATCCAGCTGTTTGGCGGACTGCTCGGTTAAGCGGTTCCAAGCGAAAGGGTGGTCTAACATGGCTGACAGCGCAAAGTGGTATGTGATCCATACCTATTCCGGCTACGAAAACAAGGTAGCCAATAATATCGAAACGGTTGTGGAAAACCGTCAGATGCAGGACCAGATCCTTGAGGTGAAAATCCCCATGGAGACGGTCACAGAGATCAAGGATAATAAAAAGCGCGATGTTGAGCGCAAGGTCTTTCCGGGCTATGTCCTGGTTAAGCTTGCGGTCGATGTGGAGGATGGGGAGTACGTCATGTCGGACGACACCTGGTACGTCATCCGCAATACGCGTGGCGTGACGGGCTTTGTGGGCCCTGAAAGCAAGCCGATCCCGCTTAGCGATGAGGAAGTGCTCGCGCTCGGCGTGGAGAAAAGGCAGGTCGAGGTGTCCTATCAGGTCGGCGATCTTGTCAACATCATCGACGGCCCGTTCGGAGATTTTTCCGGCGTCGTCGAGGAAATTGATCCGGATAAGGATCTTGTCCGTGTGACGATTTCCATGTTTGGCCGTGAAACGCCGGTTGAGTTTGCGCTCGACCAGGTGGAGCCGGCAGTCGATTAATCACATTTTGGTAATCAGCGGCTTTGCCGCTTATTATGCGCCTGCGCGGCTTTGCCGTCTGGCGCGGGGGCTCGCCCCCTGTGGGAGGAGTAAGAATTCGCACTTGCTCCGCCAATTACCACGTATATTTGGAGGTGCAAAAAATGGCTCAAAAGGTTGTAGGTTTCATTAAGCTGCAGATCCCTGCCGGAAAAGCAACCCCGGCACCCCCGGTCGGTCCTGCGCTGGGTCAGCACGGCGTGAACATCATGGCGTTCACGAAGGAATTCAACGAGCGCACCAAGAATGATATCGGCCTGGTGATCCCGGTCGTCATCACCGTTTATGCGGACCGTTCGTTCACGTTCATTACCAAGACGCCGCCCGCCGCTGTTCTCCTGAAAAAGGCATGCGGAATTGATAAGGCGTCCGGCGTGCCGAACAAGAACAAGGTCGCAACGATCACCGGTGAGCAGATTAGAAAAATCGCCGAGCAGAAGATGCCCGATCTGAATGCAGCGAGCGTAGAGGCGGCGGCCAGTATGATTGCCGGTACAGCGCGCAGCATGGGCATCGTTGTCTCCGATTAATGCTCCCGGGTGGGAGGAAAAATCCGATTAACCACTCTTTAGGGAGGTCAGACGAATGAAACATGGTAAAAAATATGTCGAAAGCGCGAAGCTTGTCGACAAAACAAAGCTTTATGATCCGGCGGAAGCGCTGGAGGTCGCGGTGAAAACCGCAACGGCTAAATTCGATGAAACAGTGGAAGCGCACATCCGTTTGGGCGTTGACTCCCGC
>DAWDUP010000012.1:2169-4756 GCA_052346825.1 Candidatus Fimivicinus sp.
GAGAGCAGCGAGGCAATATGGACCTGCTCCTCCATCAGCAGGTCCGCGGCGCGGTTGTGTTGCCCAACGGCACTGGTAAATCCGTGCGCGTCGCCGTTTTTGCCAAGGGCGACGATGCAAAGGCCGCCGAAGAGGCGGGCGCAGAGTTCGTCGGTGCGGAGGAGCTGGTCGCCAAGATCCAGGGTGAAGGCTGGATGGATTTTGACGTTGCCATTGCAGCGCCCAACATGATGGGCCTGGTCGGTCGCCTTGGTAAAGTGCTTGGCCCGCGCGGCTTGATGCCGAGCCCGAAGGCCGGTACGGTAACGCCCGATGTTGCGAAGGCTGTTACGGAAGCCAAGGCTGGTAAGATCGAATATCGTCTCGATAAGACCAATATCATCCACTGCCCGATCGGCAAGGTGTCCTTCGGCGCAGAAAAGCTGAATGAGAACTTTTCCACTCTGATGGAGGCCGTTATCAAGGCGAAACCCGCCGCGACAAAGGGCCAGTATATCCGTTCCTGCGTGGTTGCAACCACGATGGGCCCCGGTGTGCGTGTCAATTTCAACCGCATCGGCGGTGCAGAATAAGCTTTTGAAAATACTTGACACAGAGAATTTTGTGTGCTAGTATAATAACACTGTTCTTACACCGAAGACAGCAGGTGCGCTTTGCGCATAATGGCTTTTTTGCCGCCTGCCGAGGAATGGAGAGCATACAAAAGCCGGAGCGTTTCGGCGCGAATTTGTATGTCATACCCTTCCTGCGGTGCGCGGGGAGGGTTTTTCTTTTCCCGTAAAGGACTCTTCTTCGGGAGGGTTCGAATATCGGCCTTCTGCAGAGCTTGCGGAAGAGCCGGTAAATTTAGAGGAGGTGAAATCCATTGCCGAGTGAAAAAGTTTTGGAACTTAAGAAGCAAAAAGTCGCGGACCTCACTGAACAGCTGAAAAACGCCTGCGCAGGTGTGGTCGTCGATTACAAGGGCATTAATGTTGCGGACGATACAAAGCTTCGTAAGGAACTGCGTGAAGCCGGTGTTCATTACGCCGTCGTCAAGAATACGCTTCTGCACCTTGCCGTGCAGGATGCGGGCCTGAAGGAGCTTGACAATGTGCTTTCCGGCACAACCGCAATTGCCCTGAGCGAGGATGATTATGTCGCACCCGCGCGCATTCTATGCAAGTTTGCCGATGCGAACAAGAACTTTACCGTGAAGAGCGGTTTTCTGGATAACGACGTTATCAGCCTCGAAAAGATCAGCAGCCTTGCAAAGCTGCCGTCCCGCGAGGTCTTGCTCGCCACGGTTTGCAATGCGTTCAACGCACCCATCGCTTCGTTTGCACGCGCGATTCAGGCGATCGTCGACAAGTCCGGCGAAGCCGTTCCCGCGCAGGCTGAGGCTCCGGCAGAGGCGTAATTGCCCTGCGGTTACAAAATGAAATAATTGGAGGTTAACAACAATGGCATCTGATAAAATTAATGCGATCATTGAAGAAATCAAGGTCCTCTCCGTGCTTGAGCTCTCCGAGCTGGTGCATGCAGTTGAGGAAGAATTTGGCGTATCTGCTGCTGCCGCGGTAGCGGTTGCGGCTCCTGCAGAGGGCGGCGCTGCTGCTGCTGAGGAAGAGAAGACCGAGTTCGACGTGATCCTTGCGGAAGTCGGCGCGGAAAAGATCAAGGTCATCAAGGCGGTCCGCGAGATTACCGGCCTTGGCCTTGCCGATGCGAAGGCTGTTGTCGACGGTGCTCCCAAGGCTGTCAAGGAAGGTATCTCTAAGGAAGACGCGGAAGCGGCGAAGGAGAAGCTGGAGGCTGCCGGCGCAAAGGTCGAGCTTAAATAAGCTTGTCTTATCAGAAAAAGCAGGCGGTTTTTAGATCTGCCTGAAAAGAAGGATTCGGAAGCTCTGCCTTTCGAATCCTTCTTTTTTGTTTGTGAAGGGCGGCAGTTTACGCCTGCGTGGCGGGAGGCGGTCGGGCATATCTCCGGGAGATTACTTGACCGAATTCCAAAAACCGTGTATAAATAAAGGCAGGAACGGCAATACAAATCTTGGACAGCTTTTGTCCCATTTGAGAAAGGCATGTGATGGATATGATCTCGGAAAATAGAAAAGTGGTACTCATCGGCACCGGTATGGTGGGCATGAGCTATGCATACGCGCTGCTCAATCAGAATGCCTGCGATGAGTTGGTGCTGGTCGACGTAGACCGCAAGCGCGCCGAGGGCGAGGCGATGGATTTGAACCACGGCCTGGCCTTCTCCAGCTCGAATATGAAAATCTATGCCGGCAGCTATGATGACTGCAGCGACGCGGATATCGTCACGATCTGCGCGGGCGTTGCCCAGAAGCCGGGCGAATCCCGCCTTGATCTCCTACAGCGCAATACGGCGGTCTTCCGGTCAATCATCGATCCGGTGACGGAATCCGGCTTTAACGGCATCTTCCTGGTGGCGACCAATCCGGTTGATATTATGACGCGAATCACCGCCGTCCTCTCCGGCTTCAACCCTCGCCGTGTGCTTGGCACGGGCACAGCACTTGATACTGCGCGTCTGCGATACCTACTCGGCGCGTATTTTCACGTTGACCCGCGCAATATGCAT
>DAWDUP010000012.1:4766-25148 GCA_052346825.1 Candidatus Fimivicinus sp.
ATGTGATGGGCGAGCATGGCGACAGCGAATTTGTTCCATGGTCGCAGGCGATGATGGCCACGAAGCCGGTCCTCTCCATTTGTGAGGAATCCAATGGGAAGTATTGCTGCGAGGAGATGGAAAAAATCACGGAGGAGGTGCGCGGCGCAGCCCAGAAAATCATCGAAGCCAAGCGCGCGACCTATTACGGGATCGGGATGGCGCTCGTGCGCATCACGCGCGCGATCTTCGGCAATGAAAACAGCGTACTGACGGTATCCGCCATGATGCGCGGAGAATATGGAGAGACGGGCGTGTTTGTGGGCGCGCCTTGCATCGTCAACCGAAATGGCGTTCAGCGTATTTTGCAGCTTTCTTTGAGCGATGACGAAATGGCAAAATTCAAGGCGTCATGCAAAACGCTGCGCACCCATTTTGATGAATTGAGGCTGCAATAAAACCTTGCCGACTGGGACAAACGGCAGGGCTACCACTGCCCTGCCGCCTTACTTTTACCTCACGTTACGGGGAACAGAAAGGGTGCGAAAAATGCAATATCGGATCGATCCCAAAACGGGGAATCGGCTGTCGGTTTTGGGTTTTGGTTGTATGCGACTGCCAGGTCGGCGCGGTGTAATTGATCAGGAGAAGAGCACGGCGCTTATCCAAAAGGCGATGGAGGCGGGCGTAAATTATTTTGACACTGCCTATATGTATGCAGGCAGCGAGGAAGCGCTTGGCAGGGCTTTACAGGGAGGCTTAAGGGAACAGATATACATAGCGGATAAAATGCCGCCTCCCCTGTGCAGAACTGCCGAGGATTTCGATAAGCTGCTCCATAAAATGCTCGGTCGACTGGGCACGGACTATATCGATTATTTTTTGATCCACATGCTTACAGATGTGGAGACTTGGGAGCGTCTATGCCGGCTGGGGATCGAAGAATGGATTCAGCTGCAGAAACAGGCGGGACGGATTCGGTCGATTGGATTTTCCTATCATGGCGGGAGAGAGGAATTCCCCAAATTATTGGATGCTTACGATTGGGACTTCTGTCAAATTCAATATAATTATATTGATGAAAACAATCAGGCGGGGAGAAGCGGACTGCAGAAAGCGAGCGAAAAAGGGCTGCCCGTCATGATTATGGAGCCGCTGCTGGGCGGCAGGCTGGCGGATTCCCTTCCGCCGGCCGCGGAAGAGATTTTTCAGGCGGCAAATCCATCTGTAACGCCTGCCGAATGGGGATTGCGGTGGATCTGGGATCAGCCGCAGGCAACAGTAGTGCTCAGCGGGATGAGTACGCAAGAGCAGCTTCTGGAAAATACCGCTGTGGCAGAGATTGCTTTGCCGGGCTCCATTGGGGAAGATGAGCGGAGGGTATATGGGGAAGTAGCGAAAGCGTTCCGCTCCGCCTTTAAAATACGCTGCACCGCCTGCGGCTACTGCATGCCCTGCCCCTATGGAGTGGATATCCCCTCCTGTTTTGCCGCATACAATACGGCGGCCAGCATGGGGAAGAAGGTGGGACGTAGCCAGTATATGAATATAACGGGCGCATTCCGACCCAGCCATCACTATGCCAGCCTTTGCAGGGAATGCGGCAGATGCGAGAAGCGCTGTCCGCAAAAAATCCAAATTCGTGCAGAGCTCAAGAAGGTGGCAGGGAAGATGGAGCCGTTTTGGTTCCGTCCGGCGATGGCTTTTACAAGGGCGTTCTCCAAAAGGGGCGCGTCCCGCCGCTCTCAATAATATGGCAATCCGGGAGCAGATACAGAAAGAGGCAGGCATCCTGATCAAAAGGACGCCTGCCTTTCATTGAATACGAATCTAAATGGAGGATTCCCCATACCCCCAATCCTGGAAGCACCGATCAAACAGCTCTGCACATTGAAGCGTCGCACTGTGGGGGACGACGCTACTCTCCAGCTTGCCTGCACGGATACAGCGCATCGTTTCCCGCACTTCAAAAACGAAGCCGTTTCCATAATTTTTATGAAACCGTTTGGCTAAAAGGCCATTTTTATGATAAAGATAGCAGGAATGCGAGCAGTGCGCCCGTGGAATACGGATATATCCTTCAGAGCCATAGATACAGAGCTCTTGCCGGATCGTGGCGGCAGTCGTCGCCTGCAGGTTTGCAATGCAGCTGGGAAAGCGGAGCATAATATTATCCACCTTATCCACACCGGTTTCCGAGCGGGCAAGCATGGACTGCATTTCGAGGACCGGCTCGTCGATCAGATAGGTCATCAACTCGATCGCATAAACACCGATATCATAAGCCGCGCCGCCGCCAAGCGCGGGAGCGTTGATCCGGTGCGACGGATCCCGGCTTGCAGAGAAGCCGATGGAGCAAGAGGCCATTTCAAGGTGGCCGATGCGCCCTTCCTGAATCCATTGGCGCGCCTGATTGATGTGCGGCAGAAAGCGGGACCACATCGCCTCCATCACAAAGAGATTTTTCTCCTTTGCGCAGTCAAAGATTTCTCTGGCCTGTGCCGCGGTAGGTACCATGCTTTTTTCACACAGCACAGGTTTATTGTGCTCCAGGCAGCACATAATGTTTTCATAGTGGAAATTATGCGTTGTCGCGATATAGATCGCATCCAGGTCGTCCCGCGAGAGAAGCTGATCGTAATTGTCGTAAAAATCCTCGATTTTGTGCCGCTTTGCAAAGTGCCAGGCGCGTCTTTGATCCTTGCTGGCCACAGCCGCCACGCATGCGCCATCAACCTTTCGAACCGCATCGCAGAATTTATGCGCAATGTCCCCGGCACCGAGGATGCCAAACTGAAATTGCTTCATCAGAAGCGCTTCCTTTCTCTAAAGATACTGCTTGAATCGATTGTTTTTCTTATTATAATACAAAACAGCGCCCTTTACAATTTTCTCTTTGACTGAAACCTTGCCAAGGGCAATAAATGCGGGTATAATGGGCAGGAACGGGAAGGTATGCCTTACCGTTTGTTGCGATTGTATACCGCCATGGGACGGCGGTACGGAAAAGAGGTTAATAAAAGATGCTAGAATTACAAAATATTGCCTTTCAAGTGGATGCAGAGGGCGCTCAGCATGAGATCCTGGAAAATGTGAGCCTGACGCTTGCAGAGGGTAAATTTTTGGTCATAACCGGTCCGAACGGCGGGGGAAAATCCACACTTGCACGAATTATTATGGGGATTGAAAAGCCAACGTCCGGGCGAATTTTATTCAACGGACAGGATATTACGGAGATGGGGATCACCGAGCGGGCTAAGCTTGGCATCGGCTATGCGTTTCAGCAGCCACCACGGTTCAAGGGATTGACGGTGCGCCGGCTTCTAAGCCTTGCTCACGGCAGCGAGCTGCCCGAGGACGCCTGCTGCGCCTATCTGACGAACGTCGGCCTCTGCTCAAAGGACTATCTCAACCGCGAGGTAGACGCATCCCTTTCCGGCGGGGAGGTCAAACGTATTGAAATTGCCACGCTCATGGCGCGTGATTTGAAACTCGCCATTTATGATGAGCCGGAGGCAGGAATCGATTTATGGAGCTTTACGATGCTCGTCGATAGCTTCCGCGCCATCAGCGCCCGGCGTCATGAGAGTGTGATCATCATTTCGCATCAGGAGCGGATCATGAAGCTGGCGGATGAAATCGCCGTGATCGCAGATGGAAGGATTCGCAGCAAAGGGAGCCGGGAGGAGATGCTTCCGAAGCTACTGGGTGAATTCGATGAAAACTGCGCATTTCGGAAAGGAGCAGAAGAGACGCATAAAATGTGACGCTGCTTTTCTGGAAAGGATGGTATCGATATGAACCGAATTGATGAACAGTTGCTGGAATCCATTGCCGACCTACACGGGACGCCGGCGGGAGCTTATAATATCCGGAAAAACGGGGCGGGCGTTGCGCGCCAGTCCACAGCCAACATTGAGATTGTTCCCAAGCAGGGCAAGCCAGGCATCGATATTTACGTGAAGCCGTATACCAAAAATGAGAGTGTACACATCCCGGTCATCGTAACCGACACGGGAATTAACGATATGGTCTACAACCATTTTGAGATTGGAGAGGGCGCGGATGTCCTGATTGTGGCGGGGTGCGGCATCCACAATGACGGAAGCGCAAGGAGCGAGCACGATGGGATCCATACCTTCCATATCGGAAAAAATGCGCGTGTGCGCTATGTGGAAAAGCACTATGGAGAAGGGGATGGCAGCGGCGAGCGCGTTTTGAACCCCACGACGGAGGTCGCGCTCGAGGAAGGCGCCTACTGTGAAATGGAAATGGTGCAGATCAAGGGCGTGGATTCCACCATCCGCGAGACGACTGCCCATCTTGCTGCCGGATCAAAGCTCGTCCTGCTTGAGAAGCTGATGACGCACGGCAGGCAGTCTGCACGTTCCAATATGGAAGTCAATCTCGACGGGGATGGCTCGAGCGCGCAGATCATTTCCCGTTCCGTTGCCAAGGACTCCTCTGAGCAGGTATTTTTCCCGCGCGCTGTGGGCAATGCGGAATGCCGCGCGCATGTGCAGTGTGATTCCATCATCATGGATCATGCAAAAATCCGCTCGATTCCAGAGATTGCTGCGAACCACGCGGATGCGCAGGTAATCCATGAGGCGGCCATCGGGCGGATCAATAACGATCAGTTACTCAAGCTGCAAACCTTTGGGATGACGCAGGAGGAAGCAGAGGCGGTGATTATTCAGGGCTTCCTGAAATAAAAATGAAGAATTGGTCTGGATGACGGAAAATCAGGGGTTCAGCTGTTAAGATTTTATAAATTTCTCCTGTGAATATTGAACTTCATTCGAAAACCGTTTATAATAAACTACATCTATTTTGCCGTCATCATACGCTTTTCAAACGAGCGGACGGCTTAATTATGAAGGAGCTGAAGGAATGGATCCCATTAAAGTGGATTTCACGAAAAAGAAGGATGACGGGATTGTCATCAAGCCGGCCAAGGCCGGGCTGAAAATCTTTCTCAATATCCTGATTACCCTGGTGGGTGCGGGCATTGCCTACTACATCATGCTGCCGCCCATGAATTTTAAGTCGACTGATATGTACATCTTTTTTGCCATTGTCGCGGTGATTTACTGCGTGGCAGCCGCGATTACATCGGGGGCGCTTCGAAAGGGCGAATATATCCCCTATGTGAAAAAGCAATCCATTGTGCCGATTATTATCGTCGGTGTGTTGGCCGTTATTTTTGTCATCGGTTTGCTGATTTCCTCGGTTATCTTCCGCGCGAATTCCTATAAGGATATCATCCAGGTGCAGGAGGGCGACTTCGCCAAGGAAGTGGATACGATCGACTTTGCCAGCGTCCCCCGGATCGACCGCGATGCGTCTCTCAACATCGCGAACCGCAGCCTTGGCGCACTGAGCGATCTTGTCTCTCAGTTTAAGGTTAATATGGTGGCGACAGCGGGCAAGGATGCACAGATCAACTATCAGAATACGCCGGTGCGTGTCGTCCCATTGGAGTATGCTAATCTTATCAAATGGTTTACCAACCGTTCCGACGGCTTGCCGGGATATATCGTTGTGAACCTGGTCACGCAGTCCGCTGAGGTCAAGCGCGTGGACGGCGGCATTAAATACACGACCGCAGAGCATTTCAACCGCTATCTGATGCGCCATCTGCGCTTCCAGTATCCGACCTTCCTGTTCGCGGAGCCGAATTTTGAGATCAATGAAGAGGGCGAGCCCTACTGGATCTGCCCGGTCGAGGATAAGACCATCGGCCTGTTCGGCGGTACGGATATCAAAGGCGCGGTGCTTGTCAACGCAGTTACCGGTGAGAGCAGTTACCACACGATGGATGAGCTGAAAAACGATGCGACTCTTCAGTGGATCGACCGCGTGTATTCCGATGCCCTGCTCGTGGAGCAGTTTGATTACTATGCACAGTATCAGAAGGGGTTCTTTAACTCCGTGCTCGGCCAGGAAGGCGTGCGCAAGACAACGGAAGGCACCAATTTCCTCGCCATGCATGACGACGTTTATATGTACACGGGCGTTACGTCTGTAACTGCCGACCAGTCGATCGTCGGCTTCACGCTGATTAACCAGCGCACGAAGGAAGCAAAGTTCTACCCGGTGGAGGGCGGCGCAACGGAGAATTCTGCACGCGCATCTGCAAAGGATATGGTACAGGATCTTGGATATGATGCGACATTCCCGTTGCTTCTGAATATCAGTGGCCAGCCGACCTACTTTATGTCCCTCAAGGGCGACTCCTCGCTTATAAAGATGTATGCAATGGTTGATGTGTATGACTACAGCAACGCCGCAAAGGGCAACACCGTCAAGGAGTGCATGGATAATTACGCCGCGCTGATCGAGCAGCGCAAGGGTATTGACCTCAACGTCGACATGAGCGGCATCAATGCGGGCGAAAACAGCGACAATCCCCAGCAACAGGAAAAGCCGAAGACGCAGGCCGTCACTGGAACGATTGCGGATATCCGCACAGCGGTCAAGGGCGGGGAGAGCTACTATTATGTGAAGCTCGATAAGGGCTCCGCTTATTATGCCATCAAGGCTTCCGGCGCGGAAACGGTTGTGATTCTGAACAAGGGAGATCCCGTCACCATCACGATCCCCACGGATGCAAAGGGTGATATTATCTCAGCATCTGCAATTACGAAGGGCTCACCGCAAAACGGCGACGCAGCATAACAAAAAATTATAACTTCTGGTCAATGGCCGCTGCTTTAAGCAGCGGCCATTACATTTTTGCAAATATCTTTGGACATTGTACAATCTAATCCGGCATATATATCTGAAAAAGGAGGGATTCTATGCAACAGATCACAGTAAAAGCCCCGGAGCCTTATCCGCCGGTACGTGTTGCCGGGAAAAACCATTCCTATGCATTATTTTTGATGCAGGATATGGCATCCGCCAGGGGAGAAATGACGGCGATTTATCAGTATTTATATGGAAATTGGATTTTTCAATCGTCCTATGCATCCTTTGCCGACACAATGAAACGGATTGCACAGGTGGAGATGCATCATCTTGACCTTCTGGGTCAGATGATCGTGCTGCTCGGTGGGGAGCCAATGTGTGCGGCCTCTCCAGACCGCTGTGCGACGGCGTGGAATGGGGACCAGGTCCGGTATGATAGAGAGATTCGTCAGGCGCTCAGCTGGAGCATTCAATTGGAGCGGGAGGCAGTGGAGACCTATACCATTCAGGCCCGCCGAATTAAGGATCCCTATGTATCTGCGCTTCTCGCCCGGTTGGCGCTCGACGAGCGGCTGCACGAGAAAATATTGAAAAGCTTTTTGGCGCAATGCATGTGACGATAGGAACAGGAAAGGGCCGCCGAATCCATCTCACGCGATGATTCGGCGGCCTGCCGGCCTTTTTCTATGAAATATTACGCAGTGCAGCGAGTAACAAAGCGAAGTCAATTGTGATTAGACAGGAAAAAGAGATGCCCGATCTTTTGATCGTAGGAGGTCAGTGGCTAGTATTATGGCAGAAAACGGGGACGACGGAAAAATTCCGCCGCGCCCGCATCCGAGCCGCAGAATTCTCATGTGTATCTTTACTTCTGCTGCCCTTTCAAAATTTTTTCCGCCACAGCGCGCAGCTGCGTCTCATCCGTGATCTGTATGCCCGTTTGCGCGATCGTCTCCTGTACGAAAACAGGAAGTGTTTTGAAATACTGGTTCATTTTCTGATCTTCCCAGGCAGGCGTTGGAATTTGTGCCATCCGGTTCACCTCCGTTTGTCTCCACCTTTCAAAAGACGGATGTTTACACGCTTAGTATCTGCCGGAAAGCTGAAAAAAACCGTCCGGCGCAAAAGAAGTGCGCGGACGGTTTTTTTAATTTGAATTATTCCACCGGGATAAACGCCTTGTGCACTGCGGCGACCGCACGATCGGCATCCTTCTCATCGATCAGGACGGAAATCTTGATTTCGCTCGTCGCAATCATCTGGATATTGACGTCGATCTCATACAGAGCCTCAAACATCTTTGCCGCTGTACCGGGATGTGTCTCCATGCCCGCGCCGACCACGCTGATCTTTGCGACCTGATTGTCCGTCACGATTTCCTTGCCCGCAAGCTCCTCAAAGGAGGTGGAAAGGATCTCTGAAACAGAAGCGCCATTTTCCCTGCTGACAGTAAAGGAGATGTCCTTCGTGCCGTCGCGGCCGACGGACTGCAGGATGATATCGACATTGATGCCCTTTGCAGCAAGCTTGCTGAAAATTTTAAACGCGATGCCCGGTACGTCCGGCACACCGATGATGGAGACGCGCGTCACATTTGTATCCTTGGTAACCCCTCTGACCAGCATTTTTTCCATTTTGGAAACCTCCTTCACAATTGTGCCCGGCACCCTCTTGAGACTGGAGAGCACCTCTACCTCGACATTATATTTTTTCGCCATTTCCACAGAACGGTTATTAAGCACCTGCGCGCCTAGCGTGGCCAGCTCCAGCATCTCGTCATAGGTGATTTCTTTGAGCTTTTTTGCCCCGGCCACCTTGCGCGGGTCGGCGGTATACACGCCCTCCACGTCGGTAAAAATCTGGCAGCGCTCTGCGTGGAGCGAAGCCGCCAGCGCGACAGCGGTCGTATCCGATCCGCCGCGGCCGAAGGTCGTCACATCGTCATATTTATTGATGCCCTGGAACCCGGCGACCACGACGATATTCTTCCGGCCGATTTCCGCACGCAGGCGGTCCGTTTTAATAGACTTGATGCGTGCATTGCCATAAGCGGAGCTCGTCTGGAAGCCTGCCTGCCAGCCAAGCAGAGAGATGACTGGAAAGCCAAGCTTTTCGATCGCCATCGCAAGCAGAGAGGCCGACATCTGCTCACCCGCAGTCAGGAGCACATCCATCTCGCGCTTGGAGCCCTTGGGATTGATTTCGGCTGCCTTCTCAATCAGATCGTCCGTCGTATCGCCCTGCGCGGAAACGACGACAACCACATCGTTTCCTTCGCTGTAGGTCTGCGTGACAATCTGTGCCACATTCCGCACCTTGTCGGCGTTTGCAACAGAGCTGCCACCGAATTTCTGAACAATGAGTGCCATTGCAATAACCTCCTAATATCAATAATCCGTTATGCGGATCACAGACTGCGGCGCAATCTCCGAGATCCCGGCAAGTTTTGCCTGCAGCGCGCGCTCCGTACCCCACGGCGTCATAAATGCAATTTCGTCCGCCGGCGCATCTTCACAATGAAGAAGCGTCACGTCGCCAAACGCATCCCGAACAGCCTGTACGGCCGCCTCAGGCTGCCCGGCCTGTGCACGCACATAAAGGGCTGTCTGCATATCTCGGTAATCCGCCACATAGCCCTCCTCGCTGTTCCCCCAGCCGAAGAGCTTCTTGCGCTTCAAATGCTTTGCACAATCGATCACATCGGCCACAACGGCGCTCGCTGTGGGCATCTTGCCCGCACCGCGGCCATAAAAGACCACGTCGCCGATCGCGTCGCCGCGCACCAGGATGGCATTGAATACATCATCCACGCCTGCCAGCTGGCTGTGACGCTTCACGACGGCCGGGCTGACCATTGCGCTGATCCGGCCGTCGTCCAGCCGCTTGGCGCGCCCAAGCAGCTTGATCACGCCGCCCCAGGCCCGGATATATTCCACATCCCGCAGATGAATTTTGGTAATGCCCTCTGTATAGACGCCATCTGGATATACATGCTTGCCGAAGGCCAAAGATGCGAGAATGCAGATCTTACGGCAGGCGTCAATGCCCTCGATATCAGCTGTGGGGTCCTTTTCGGCATAGCCGTTTTCCTGCGCCAGGCGCAACGCGTCCTCAAAGCTCATCTGATCCTCAATCATGCGGGTCAGGATAAAATTCGTCGTCCCGTTGAGAATCCCGGCGATCTCATCAATCTCATTGGCCGCAAGACATTGGCTGATCGGCCGGATAATTGGGATGCCGCCGCCTACGCTCGCCTCAAAGAGAAAATTGACATTATTTTCCTCAGCGGCCTGTAGCAGCTCATACCCTTTTGCCGCCACAAGCTCTTTATTGGAGGTGACCACGCTCTTACCAGCCCTGAGGCATGCGAGCACATACTCAAACGCCGGATGCAGACCGCCCATCGTCTCAACGACGATCTTGACCTCCTCATCCTGCAGGATCAAATGAAAATCCTTGATGAATTTTTTCTCATTCGGGTCACCCGGAAAGTCGCGCAGGTCAAGGATGTACCTGATCTCCATCTCGGACTGCGTACTTCTGCGCACGATGCTGTCGTGATTTTTCCCAAACAGCTCCACCACGCCCGAGCCGACCACGCCATACCCCATTACCGCTACATACATGTGTGACAACTCCTTTAACATTCTGCGGGGAATTTGATGAACTAAGAAATCTCAGAATATTTTATCATAAAGCAGCGGCATAATAAAGGGAGAAATTTAACTTTTTTCTTTTCTCTGTCATATACGTCAGAACTGCCCGCTGAGGCGGAGAGAAAAGAAAGAATTTTGTAACTTATTTTTAATTGTATTCCCCACCTAACTGTTATAGAATAAAAATAACCTTTCCTTTCGGCAAAGAACGTTGTTTCGGGCCATCTGTTATGCGTTTCAAAATTACCGCTGTTCCCTTTGAGCGGCGGCCATCAAGGATGTGGTATGATGACAAAAATCGAAAAACGCAGACGCTTTATCATCAATACGGTCTATTTTGCACTCATCCTGGGCCTGTTTTATTGCTTTATGCGGTTTGCCTTCTGGACATGCTTCCCCTTTATCCTGGCCTTTTTCGTTGCCATGGCCCTGCAGCGCCCGGTCAACTGGATCACAAGCAAAACCCCGCTGAAAAAAGGCCTTATTTCGGGGCTCCTTGTCCTTTTTGTCCTCGCGGTTATCGTTGCTGTGCTCTCGCTCATCGGTGTACGAATCGTGGACGAGCTCAGAGGATTTTTTGCCCTGATCACAGCAAAGCTTGACAACCTGCCCGTTTTTCTCAAGCAGACGGAAGCCTGGATTTTGGAAAACATTCACTTCCTGCCGGACAGCATCGAAACAATGGCGGCCAACAGCATCCGCGAGCTTTTCCACGACCTGGAAACCGGCGCTGCAAACGGCAAGCTAAATATCGATCTCTCGATCCTTTCCTCTCCACTTTCCGGCGTATGGAACACGGCAAAGCAGATTCCTGCCATCTTTCTTGCCACAGTAATCTCCATTATCGCCTGCTGCTTTATGACGGCCGATTACGATCGCATTGTTAACTTTATCAAACGCCAGCTGCCCGGGGAGCGTAGGGAAGCACTGGGCGCCTCCAAGCGGCTTCTCTTCTCCTCCATGTTCAAAATGCTGCGAGCTTATCTGCTGATCATTCTGATCACCTTCTGTGAGATGGCGCTCGGGCTCGGCATCCTGAAGCTGACCGGCCTTTATGAGAGCAACTATATCCTTGCCATCGCATTATTGACTGCGATCGTCGATATCCTCCCGGTATTGGGGACGGGGACCGTCCTGATCCCATGGGCGGTATTTTCGCTCTTTACGGATAAAATTGGCTTCGGCATCGGCCTGCTGGTCCTCTATGCGGCGATCTCCGTCATCCGGCAGATCATCGAGCCAAAGCTCGTCGCCGGTCAGCTCGGCCTTCCGCCCGTTGTGACGATTGTGGGCATGTATATCGGGCTGCAGCTGTTTGGCTTTATCGGCCTCTTCCTGGTTCCGCTGACGCTGATTATGCTCAAGCTGCTCAATGATCAGGGACTGATCCATCTCTGGAACCGAGGCGATGAGGAATCGGAAGGCGCCGCTGTGCCAGAACCGCCTGCAGAAGCCGCCGGGTCCCCGCCGCCGGATCAGCCTGCCGAATAGGCCGTTTCCCTGGGACTTTTAGGGAGGAAATATGCAACCGTGAGCGCGCTGTAAGAATGTGTATGTACATTTTACAGCGCGTTTTTTCATGGTTTTTCCAGGCGAAGAAAAACATTCCATGTCTGATTTTTCATCGTGCGCAGGTATAAAAATTTCCACAACGCAGATACTATTTTTGCTTCATACGGCGGCGGGCTTTGCTTTCCGTCCCGTTCCCAATCTTATCTGCTTATCTGCACATTGGCAGTCAATGAAAATTTAGATGGAGGAGTTATTTATAATGAAAGCCACTGGAATTGTACGAAGAATTGATGATCTGGGACGCGTGGTCATCCCGAAGGAAATCCGCCGCACAATGCGGATCCGCGAGGGAGATCCGCTTGAAATATATACGGATGCGGACGGCGAAGTTATTTTCAAAAAGTATTCCCCGATCGGGGAGCTTTCCTCCTTTACCGGCCAGTATGCGGAGGTCCTTTCCCGCAGCACAAATCTTCCCGTTCTTATCTGCGACAGAGATCATGTGATCGCCTGTGCAGGCATTCCAAAGCGGGAGGCGGTCGACCGGCGCATTTCTGCCAATTTGGAATCGCTGATGGAAAAGCGAGCGAATTTTGTTTATTCCGCTTCAAGCGATACCCTGCGCCCGGTCGAGGGATTGGATCGCATGGCCGGCATCGCCTATCCGATCATCGGCTCCGGGGACGTATCTGGTGCCGTCGTACTCCTGCTTCCGGAAAACAACGCCGCGGCGCCCTCCCAGACGGAAATCAAACTGATGCAGGTTGCCGCCTCTTTTTTGGGAAAACAAATGGAAGAATAAGCTTCATCGTACTGCTGATAATCGCAGCAATATGTAGGCAGATAAGGGCGCGTTGCAACATGTGTATGGTTACATGATTGCAACGCGCTCTTTTCCTCTCCTCCGCCCGGACCGGAAGAAGAGAAGGCGGGGCAATCTATCTAAAATGCGCTCTGTGTGCCTTTCGGCTGCCTCCGGCTCCCCTGTGGACGGCCTCCCGTCACCGGCTGCGCACAGGCGCTTATTGTTATCCCCGCTTACAGTCTATGCCCGAGCCTCCGCTTTAGCGACTGTTTCCCTATCGTCTTCGGGCAGCCCATTTTCCCTATTTTTGGGAGAGTGGCAAAAAAACAAGCGCCTTTCGCGCCACTTTTTCAAATTCCAACGTCAAAAAAGAATTGTCGGTGATTCGGCCGCGTGCAATTGATTTTCCCCCTTTCTTTCCCTATAATAGAAAGCAAAGCCGAGGAGAAAGAAAGGATGGATGCAGACGTGAAAAAAAAGCGAATCGGAATTGCCTTTGCCGACGAGATGGAATACGCCCCTTTCCTGACATATGCACAGCAGCAAAACTGCCGATTAACAGAAAAGCGGGGTAACGCAGGCCTTGTTATGACCCTTACACAAAACGACCGCCAGCTGGAAATCCATGCGGTGCAATGCGGCATTGGGAAGGTAAATGCGGCGAGCGCCGTCTCTTTTCTGATTGCGGATGACGGCGCGCAGATAATCTGCAATGCAGGCCTTTCCGGTGCCGTATCCGGCTTCCGGCGCGGCGATTTGGTTGCTGGTGCCACCTATGTGGAATGTGACTTCGACCTGAGTGCCATCGGCGTGCCTGCTGGCCAAAAGCCCGGGCAGGACTGGGTCTACCAGGCAGATGAAGTCCTCCTTCACTTGGCGCTTGCGCACAATGGCGTCCAAACGGGCAATCTCGGAACCGGTGACTTCTTTTTGACCAATGCTGAAATCAAAAAACAGTATATCAAGCGTTTTGGAATTACCGCCTTTGATATGGAAACCGCAGCGATCGCCTCGGTCTGTCATAAAAGTAACATTCCATTTCTATGTCTGCGAAAAATATCCGACGATGCAGATGATGCTGCCACTGAGCAATATCGGGAAATGAACGAACGGGCGGAGGACACGCTGACCAACGTATTGCAGGATCTTTTTCACCGTATTTTAGCAGAGAATTCTCTTTGGAAGGGCATGGTAGGTTAATAAAGAAAAGGGCCTGTTAAAAATGCTTATGATACGCCAAAGGGCGCGTTGCAGAATGTAGAAACACACATTTTGCAACGCGCCCATTTGGATCTCATATGGAAAATTTATTCCGGAGTCCGCCTTTATCTGCGGTGTATCGTCTGCGGCGAAGCTGCCGGTATCATCTGATAGATTTTATCGTCACTATCCACCATGCTGATCGGGATATTCGGTGCCAACATATGGACGTCTTCCACGAAATGAGCGCTGTTCTCCTTCGGAAATCCCATTATGATATTAACAGCACCCTCCTTGACAGCGTGTACTGCGGCCGTTATTGCGGGGCTGTCATTGAAATAAATCGTCATCTCCGCATTAACCGCCTTTGCCTGCTGGTGCAAATTTTCGAGCGCTTCCGGATTCGGCTGGAAACATTCCTCCGCCCCCTGTACACTGACTACATGTAACGGCACTCGTTCTCCATCGGCAATTTTTTTACCCGCTCGGATCAGCCGTTCACAATTCGGCTGGCTGGTAACGCACACCAACACGCAAGCATTTTTTGACATGGACTCACCTCCTTCATCATTTCTCCAGGGTACATCCATATCATACCGCTTAGATGTTGCGGGTTTTGTAAAAAACAATGACGAAAGTATAAATTTTCCTAACGATGATTCCCTATTTACTGGTTCAAAAATTGTATATAATGCACAAAATTTAGCTTATGATTCCTCTCCGGTAAAAACGGCAGTCTTTTCCTGCCTGTCCGCCGGCACAAGACCGATATAGCTTTTTCCGGCATTTAGGGTAAGCTCTGTTCCGTCTGCAGCGTAGAGTTTCAGTGGATTGGACGGGGTATTCCCCTTTTTCCAGGTAATCGGTTCCTGCGTTCCATTTGTCGCGTAAACCCCGCTGCCGCCTGTGAGATCCATATCGATGCAGCCACTTGCATCCCCCATGCTCTTGATCGGGCAGTATAGCAGCAACACGTTGGTCACTACCATTTGTTTGCCGCCGTCCTCCGTCATGGGCCGGTCATTTAAGAAATTCTGGTAAAGTCCGGTGGACCCATCATAACGGAACGTATGGGTATAGGCGTTGGAGAAGGAAAACGTGATGCTCTCACATGCGCCACCAGAGAGGCTCTTCGGCTTTCCCTCCTTGGCAAAGGCAAATGGCGCCGTATAGTCCTTCTTCGCTGCCTGACGGATACCGAGCTTTTTGATCGCCTGCGTCAGGCGTTCCCCATCCGTACAGCCGGTGTGTTCCAGCCCCACGTTGCGGGATTTATCCCGATAAAAATAAGTAGTCGAATAAACCAGACCATCGATGTCGTCAATATTGCGCTGTTTCAGCGCATCATAGGCATAAACGCTGCCACCCCAGTGCACAAAAATCGCATCAAAGCCCTCTGCCATCTCCAGAAAATCGTGCCGTGCGCTGCGCAGGGATCCGATCTTCGGAATGCTCTGCACATCGGAAAAAAGCCACATCATCCTTGTAATTCCGCCCTCTGCCAAGCCCTCTATCACAATATCCGGCGAGCACAGGCCCCATTGTGGACGGGCCGCCGGTGCATTATTGATCATCACTGCCACCGGGCGCTTCCCGGCAGCCTCCTGCGGAAATCCGGAAAGTCCTGTCAGCGGATTGATATCCCCAATCTCCTGCTCCTGGGTTCCCAGTGGTTCTGTGGAAACGTCAAGCTCTTCTCCTTTGCCGCAGCCCGAGAGCCCAGCCGACATTGTGGTCAGGAAAAGCACCGCCGCACAAAGGGCGAATACCCTCCTACAAAAAATTTTTTCTCCATTCATAAAAACGATCATCCCTTCGAAGTCAGGCGGCCAGACGACTGCCTTTCCGCTCAACAAACTCCTGTATTTTCCATTCCTCTTCTCTCATTATAGCCCATGCGCCGCTCTGGTCAAGGATGTTTCTTGTCAAATAAACATCCCCCTGCAATTTTTTAGAAAACAACTAGTTTATAAACTCGATATTAATTTTTATAAAAATGCTTGGAACCCGGGTTTGCCTATTGTCTTTATTAAATAAACCGAGTATAATAATTTACAGTAGGATTTTAACGTTGCCCGCTGGCGGCATACGAAGCGGTCGGAGCCCTTCGGCGGCCTGGAAGGGGTATGCCTGGAATATTTTGAGGAAACCATGGAGGAAAACGAATGAGCTACTATATCGGCGTGGACGGCGGCGGCACAAAAACCACCTACGCTCTATTTAACGAAACCAAGCGGCTGCTCGGCAGCCTGACCGGCAAAGGCAGCAATCATGAAAATATGGCGGGCGGCATTCCGCAGGCTGCTGGAACGATTTCCGAGGGCTTGCACGCCCTACTTCATCAGGAGGGAAAAACACAGGAGGAAATTTCCTTCCTGCTGATGGGGCTTGCGGGAATTGACCATCCCTATCAGCACGACGCCATGTGCGGCGAGCTGCAGGCGCGAGGATGGAAGCATTTCGAGATTTATAACGACGGCTTTATCGTTGTTAAGGCGGGGGCAAGCGGTCCCGCCGCCATCGGCTATAACACCGGCACGGGAACCTGCTGCAATGCAATTGACAGCCGCGGAAACCGCATGCAGCTCGGTGGCCTCGGCAATGCCACGGCAGACAAAGGAAACAGCGTCTGGATCACTGAGCAGGTTTTCCGCATCGTCTACGATGATGTATTCCTGCACAAGCGGGAGAGCCTGCTGACAAAGCTGTATTACCAGGCATTTTCGATTTCTTCCCGCGATGAATTCCTCTCCACGATCGCTCAGGCGGAATCGGGACAGGCGGACGCTTACTTTCACACCCTGACGGATCTATTCTTTGAGGCTGTCGCGCAGCGCGATAAAGCAGCGCTGGAAACGCTCAACGACATGGCGGAGCGCGGCTCCGACTTGATTGCGGCGCTCGCAAACCAAATGGATTTTGATTCCTCCCCAATCGAGGTCGTGCTGTCCGGCTCTATGCACACAAAGCTTGCGCCTGTGGGCTATCGCTCCCTGCTTCAGGCCAAAAGCGAGCTCAAAAGCGGGCGTGCAATGCGCTTTCTCCTGCTCGACAGGCCACCGGTATACGGCTGTATCAACTGGATTCTTGAAAGGAAAGAAGGGAAAGGCCAATGAAGGAAATTACTGTGGCGGTCATCGGCTCCGGCAGCACCTATACCCCGGAACTCATCGACGGTTTTCTCAAGCGGCAAGCGTCGTTAAGGCTGAAAAAAATTGCTTTTATGGATATTGACGAACGCAAGCGCACCATTGTCGGAGGCCTTTGCCTGCGGATGCTCAAACAGGCGGGTGTTGGCTGTGAAGTCATTATGACGGATGATCTTGACCGGGCGCTCGCAGGCGCAGATTTTGTTGTCAGCCAGATCCGAGTGGGGAAGCTTCCTGCGCGTTATCTGGATGAGACCATTCCGCTCAAATATAACCTCATCGGGCAGGAGACGACCGGGATAGGCGGTTTTTTTAATGCGCTTCGCACAATTCCTGTGATGGAACGTATCGTGGAGCGGATGCTCGCCATCTGCCCGGACGCTTGGCTGATCAATTTCACCAATCCCTCCGGCATCATTGCGGAATACCTTCAAAACCACACAAAAATGAAAAGCATCGGCCTGTGCAACGTCCCCATCAATATGATTGACGATATCAGGGAAACGGAGGGAGACGATGCGCAGATCACCTATGTGGGGCTCAATCATCTGAGCTGGGTCACCTCGGTCGTCAAAGACGGGAAGGAGTTGCTTCCCGAAATGCTCGGCAAAGGCTTTACCACCACCGTGATGGCCAATATCAAGGACGATGGTTTTTCCCTCGACTGCCTGCGCGCCGTGCAGGCGATTCCCTCCTCCTATCTCCAATATTATTATTGCAAAGGTGTAAAGCTGCGGGAGCAGAAATCCGCGGAGAGGAGCCGCGCGCAGGTCTGCATGGAAATTGAAGAGCAGCTGCTCAACATGTATGCGGACACCACGCTCGTGGAAAAGCCTGCGCTGCTCGATCAGCGCGGCGGGCATAAATATTCTCTCGCGGCGGTTTCGCTGATCGATTCCATCGCCAATGATAAACGGGATGTCCACGTTGTCAACATCAAGAATAACGGTGCGCTCGATTTTATGAAGGACGATGACGTTGTGGAAATCTCGGCCATTGTTGGAAAGGACGGCGCCGCCCCAATCAAGCTCTCCCCCATAAAAAATGGCCATGTGATCTCTATGATGCGTATGGTCAAACAATATGAGAAATACACGATCCAGGCCGCCATTACCGGCGACGACGACGCGGCAATGAATGCGCTGATCGTCCATCCGCTCATCGGAGACTGGGAGAACACAAAAAAATGCTATTTCGAAATGAAATGCGCACACCGGGAGTATCTCCCCAAATTCAAAATTTAAAAATATCACGAGTGAAAGGAGGATCCTATGCGGTATCAAAATGCTTGTTATTGTACCGGCCGTTTTCCGCAGCGCACCCGCACCTTTTATCAAACCTCCAGCGGGCTTCCCAGCGGCAGCATCCTCAGCTTGGTCTCTGACCGGCAGGGCGTTCTTTGGGCTGGTACGGAGAGCGGCCTTGCCCGTCTTGCAAAGAGTGGATCTAGCTTTCATCCCGTTCCGGAGCCGGGTGAACGGCCTGTTGGTGTCCTTTTTTGCGACAGCGGAAATACCGTCTGGGCAGGCGCCGGCAACCTGCTGTTCTCCATTTCCGGCCGGGATGTGGAGACACAGGAATTTGAAAGTGATATCGTCGCCCTTGCAGAGGGTGATGACGGCGTGCTCTGGCTTTTGACCAAAGATCTCCTCTTCCGCCGTGAAGGCGGCGGTTGGATGGAACTGCTCGGCGTGCCCGGAGAGGGCTCTTGCCTTGCCGTATCCAGCGGCTATAACGTCTATGTCGGTACAAGGGAATCCGGACTCGTGGCCCTGGCCGGAAAGCGCTGGCATTGGTCAGAGCTGTATTCCCGCACCACGCCGCTTTTGAGCGACTGCATCCAGTGCCTGTTTTTTGACGATTTCGGTCATCTCTGGATCGGCACGGATCTGGGCCTGTGCGTCTATAACGGCTCGGATTACTGGATGACGCCGGAGACAACCGCAGGCCTTCCAAAGGCCAATTTGCGTGCTTGCACCTGCGCGCTGGATGGGACGCACTATTTTGCAACGCCCTTCGGTATTCTGATTCATCAGGATGGCATGGTCAAATATCTCGGCTATAAGCGCTGGATACCGCATCCGGACGTGCGCTGTGTGGCACTTTGTGCAGACGGGACGCTCTGTGCCGGGACGCAGGAAGGCGTGAGCATCATCCGCACGGTAGAGATGACGCTCACGGAAAAGGCGGCCTACTATCAGGACATCACGGAAAAATACCATGTGCGCCGCGATGGCTTCGTAACGGTCCGTGCTTTAACCCGGGAGGGAGATCTCTCCTCCGGGCACGTGACAATCTCTGATAACGACGGCCTCTGGACGGGCTGCTATGCAGCGGCCCAATGCTTCCGTTATGCTGTAACAAAGCAGCCGGAGGCCGCCTCGCTTGCCCGCCGCAGTATTCTCGCCATGGTAAGGCTGACGCAGGTCACCGGTATCCCGGGTTTTACCGCCCGCGCCATTCGCTATCCCGGCGAGGACCAGTTTGGCAACGGCGATCCGGAATGGCATCTGAGCGCTGAGGGCGACTGCGAATGGAAGGGTGAGACCTCCAGCGATGAGATGGTCGGCCACTTTTATGCCTATTCGCTCTATTACGACCTGGTGGCAGACGATGCAGACAAAGCATTGCTGGCAGGCGTGGTCAGCCGGATCGCCGACCACATTCTGTACCACGACTATCATCTGGTAGACGCAGACGGCCTGCCGACCACCTGGGCGGTTTGGAATCCGACGCAACTCAACCATGATGACAAATGGATGTTTGAGCATGGCGTCAATTCTCTGGAGATTCTTTCCTTCCTGAAAACCGCCTACCATATAACCGGTAAGAAAGACTACGATGGCGCTTACCGCGCGCTCATCACCAAGCATCACTATGCAATGAACGTCTCACAACATAAAATCGAGGATGCGCATGTCTGCCATATTGATGATGAGCTCGCCTTCCTTACCATTGTGCCGCTGCTGCGATATGAGCAGGACCCAGCCCTGCGTACCTTTTATCTGATGGGGCTGGAGCATCACTGGCAATATGAACGCGTGGAGCGTACACCGCTCTGGAATATTATCTACGGCGCGATGACAGGCCGCGTATGCGATATCGAGGCGGCGGCGGAAAGCCTTGCCCTCATGCCGCTGGATCTGATCCGATGGCAGACCTTCAACAGCCATCGGCAGGAGCTCGAGTGGGATCTCACGCCGGAAGAGCGCTTCGGCGAGCCGCGCCAGCTGAAAAAGCCCCTGCCCTATGATGAAAAGCCGCTCAATAAGTATGATGGCAACCCCTTCTGGGCGGATACTGGTTGTCAGGAGTTCGCACAGGCCTTTTCCGGGGAGCATGCGTACACGCCGGACGCACGCCCCATGCTTCCGGGCGGGGGAAACGA
>DAWDUP010000012.1:25158-25897 GCA_052346825.1 Candidatus Fimivicinus sp.
AAAGAGGTTTTTGCATGTTTTCTGAGGAAACCCTAAATGCCTTTTCCGGCGTCTATTCTCTGATTATGACGCCGTTCCAGGAGGATCGGTCCATCGACTGGAAGGTCTATGAGCAATATCTCGAATATCAGATTTCACACCGCCCGCATAACCTCTTTCCGGTCTGCGGCTCCTCTGAGATGAAAGAGCTCACGCTGGAGGAGCGGCTTCATTCCGCTTCCGTCGCAGTCTGCCACGCGCCGAAGGGGATGCGCGTCATTGCCACTGCCAATCTGGAGGATACCTTCGAGGCACAGCAGGAGGAGGTAAGGCGCATGGAACAGACCGGCGTGGACGCGCTCGTCTTCACCTCCCGCGGTATTGGCGACCGTCCGGAGGCGCTCTTTGAATCGCTCTGCCGGCTTGCGGAATGCACGGCGCTTCCCATCCTGCTCTATGAATTTCCCGGCTATCCGGGGCAAAGAATCATCGATGCAGGCACTTATGCCCGCCTGATCGGCACAGGCCGCTTTCTCGGCATTAAGGACGCGACCTGCCGAATGGATCTGATCACCGATAAAATCCAAAAAGCGCCGGAAAGCGACGTTTTGCAGGCCAATATTCCCTATCTGTACGACGCGATGCAGGTGGGAGCCAAGGGCGTGATTGCCACGGTCAGCGTCATCATGACAAAGACGCTGCGCAAATTCTGGGATCTGTATGCCTCTGGCGCGCCGGAGGAACGTTTGGCTGACCTGAA
>DAWDUP010000013.1:0-18226 GCA_052346825.1 Candidatus Fimivicinus sp.
GCGCTTGACACAGAAAAAATATGGTATAAAATGGAATTATATAATATAAAAGTAAATTCGTCTTAATTTTACAATAAATGCATATTTATGCAAGACTAATTGTAAAGTTTCTGTGAACCCCGGCATTTGTTGCATCATGCAGGGCAACAAACATCACGTTTTTGCCTATTTACCAATAGGAAGTGCAAAGATGACAGAAGAAAATTACCGTTACCGCACAAGCCAGCTTCTGCTCCGGAATCAATTTGAGGGCAGCGGCGCATGGAAGATTCCCGTCATTCCCAAAGCAGAATTTGATGAGGAGGAATTCCGGGGCCTGCGCCTGATCGGCTTTGACAAAACAAAGCTGGAGGATGAGCGGCATCTGGGGCGGATCGTTCATTTTTTCCTCTACGACTACAAGTTTGAGCGCGTGTGGAAGGACCCCGATCATGATATCGAAAAGTTCAGGCGGTACCGGGCGGTGCTCTCACCGGATTTCAGCATGTATCTTGAGATGCACCCGCTCATGCAGCTTTATAACACCTTCCGCAACCGCTGGTGCGGGGCGTATTTCGCTTCAAGTAACCACTGATTCAATAGGGTACGCGAGTTGTCGGAACAACAGCTTGGCTCCACAAGGAAAAAAGCGCACGAATACTTGTTGTATTCGGAGCATTTTTGACGCTGTTTGGGGCAAAATTTTGCCGGCAAGGCGCGTGCGTTGATTCGATCAGTGGTTACTCGGAGGGGATGCGCGTGATCCCGACCGTGAGCTGGGGGGATGAGCGCAGCTTTGCCTTTTGCTTCGAGGGGATTCCAAGGGGGAGCACCGTGGCGGTTTCGACCTATATGGTATCGGAGCACGGGAACCGTGCGGATCAGAAACCGTTTTTCATGAAGGGCTATGAGGAGCTGCTGCGGCGGGTGGAGCCGGAGCGGATTCTCTGCTATCACGAGCCGTTCCCAGAGATGCGGGGCAACATTGTCCCGATTGATTACGAGCTCAGCTCCTGGCGGCATATGGAGGACGATTACACACCGTCTAAATACGCGAAATATATCTGCGGGCTGGAGCCGGTGCCGCCGGGCTGTGATTTGGTGATCAAGCGTGGCTATGTCATGCGGGACGATGGCTGCCGGATGGGAATGGGCAGCGCCTACGGCGGTAAATGGAAGCCGAAGAAGGAAACAGACAAACGATATTTGGGGCAGCCGGGGGAGATAAAAGAAACATTTAAAGATGGATATCGAATAGAGACGAAGATTGGATCAGACGGACGGGCAATAAAGGAAAGGCATTATACAGATCATAACCGACAACATACAGGGCACACCAATCCACACGATCATGAAATACGATGGGATAATCCAAATGGGCATCCTGAGCCTCAGGGGCCGATTAACTATCCGAATGGTGCACCAGAATTTAAAAACTTTGGGGGATTCAAAATGAAAAACACAGTTATATTACCCGGTAATACAGAGGAAGATCGCTTTCAAACAATCAGCGAGTTTAAAGAATGCATGCATTACCATGGAGAAGTTGAGTTTGAATGGAACGGAAAAACGTATGATATTGTACACGACCCTGACGCGATTGTGATTTATGAAGCGCACAGTGAAACAGAGTGCTATTACAAGACAGCTGACGCTTTACTGGAATATACGATTGATGATGTCCGACTCCGGGATATTATCACACGCGTTCAGGTGCATTACAGAACCGTATGATATCAATTCTTTTATCTTAGAAAATAGATTAATTATCCGGGAGGTGCGCCGGAATTTAAGTTATATGGAGGGGATTATCGAATGTATACGTATGTAAAGTCGAATACACCGGAAGAGAACCGCTTTGAAACAATCAGCGAGTTTAAATGGTGTGTCGATTGTGGGGGAGAGGTAGAGTTTGAGTGGAAGGGAACTCTTTATACGATCACTCATCCGGAAGGTATGATAAATATTAGCGAAGCCTGGAAGCCGGAAACGGAAAAATGGTGCGCGACGGCGGACGAAGCCCTTGAATATAGAATAGACGGTGTCCGTCTGCGTGATATCATTACACAGGCTGAGGTAAAAGCCAGGACAATATAATAGAGAATTACAAAATTCGAGTGCATGACAGACCTGTTTAGGACCTTGCCCAATATCTGAAAACTGCATCTGCCGTCGGCCGCGCGGAGAGAAGCTTTTTCTTCCTCTTCACGCGGCCTTTTCATTTATTATAGGGGAAGTACAGATGCGCAGTTCCCTTACGTTTTCCGCTTTTGCACGCCGCTTTGTGGGCAGTACCTACAAATCTCGAAAAATCGTGATTCCGCCGAAATTTTTATGAAATAATTGTTGCTTTTTCCAAATCGGTGTGGTATCATATTCAAGCATGCTGTGTAGGTGTGCAGATATGCGATGATGCAGAAGGTGGCCGCCCTTTGAGGCGGGGAATTTCTGCGGAGTATGTCCGATTTACAAACCGGGCGAAAGAATACTGGCTTGCTTCAGCCGGCCGCAGTTTATGCTGCGGCGGGTTTTCTGCGGCCAGGCGCGAACAATCGGAACCCGGATCATGTTCTCAGCATATCCGGCTTTTTCAATGCAGCAAGGTGAAACACCCGGCTCAGTGTTCAGATTTTCGCGTTGCCCGCCAACAATGAAGGAGGCGTTCCCCATGGCAGTTAAGGAAAAGATCCGCATCAGGCTCAAGGGCTACGACCACAATCTCGTCGACAAGTCGGCGGAAAAGATTGTTGAGACGGCCAGAAACACAGGCGCGCAGGTCTCCGGTCCCGTGCCGCTTCCAACTGAGAAGGAAGTTGTCACCGTGCTTCGTGCCGTGCACAAGTACAAGGATTCCAGAGAGCAGTTCGAGCAGCGCACCCACAAACGGCTTATCGACATTCTCAGACCCTCGAACAAAACCGTCGAGGCTCTGACAGGTCTTGAGCTTCCCGCCGGCGTGGAAATCGAAATCAAGCTGTAAAGCAGATTTCCATTACATGCCGCAGGTCAAGTTGGCGCAAGCCAACCAATAACCGAAGGAGGAAAGGTAAATGCAAAAAGGTTTGATCGGCAAGAAAATCGGCATGACGCAGCTTTTTGACGAGCAGGGCAACGTTGTCCCCGTTACCGTCATCGAAGCAGGCCCGTGCCCGGTCGTCCAGAAGAAGACGATCGAAAACGACGGCTATGAAGCCGTGCAGCTCGGTTTTCAGGATGTCAAGGCTCAGCGCGTCAACAAGCCCATAAAGGGCCATTTCGCGAAGGGCAATGTCGCCCCGAAAAAGGTGCTGCGTGAATTCCGTCTCGCAGATATCAGCGCGATGAATGTCGGCGATATCCTGAAGGCCGACGTCTTTGCGGCGGGCGATCACGTTGACGTGGTCGGCACCAGCAAAGGCAAGGGTACGGCCGGCGCGATCAAGAGATGGAATTTCTCCCGCCTCAAAGAGTCCCACGGTACCGGCCCGGTCGCAAGGCATGCCGGCTCGCTCGGCGCGTGCAGCGATCCCTCTCGCGTATTCAAAGGCAAGAAGCTTGCGGGCCATCTGGGCGCGGAACGTGTCACAATCCAGAATTTAGACGTTGTCAAGGTGGATGTGGAAAACAACCTCATCGCGGTCAAGGGCGCTGTCCCGGGCCCGAAGAATGGGCTTGTCCTCCTCGCCGACAGCGTCAAGAACGCGTAAGGAAGGAGTGGAACAAATGCCTAACGTATCAGTTTTCGACGAAACCGGCAAGAAGGTGGAAGAGCTCGCCCTGAGCGAGGGAATCTTCGGCATCACGCCCAACGTTCCGGCGATGCACCTCATGGTGGTAAGTTATCTGGCAAACCAGCGCCAGGGCACGCAGTCTACCCTTACGCGCTCTGAAGTCAGCGGTGGGGGCAAGAAGCCGTGGCGCCAGAAGGGCTCCGGCCGCGCAAGGCAGGGCTCGACCCGCGCTCCCCAGTGGACGCACGGCGGTATTGCGCACGGCCCGAAGCCGCGTGAATATGGCATTTCCGTCAACAAGAAGGTAAAGCGCCTTGCCATGAAGAGCGCGCTTTCCAGCAAGGTTGCGGGCAATGAGCTTGTCGTGCTCGACAAGCTTGCGCTCAGCGAAATCAAGACCAAAGAGGTCGTCAAGGTGCTCGGCGCACTCCAGACCGGCAAAAAGACGCTCATCGTCCTGCCGGAGAAGGACGACACGGTTTACCGCAGCGCACGCAACATCGCAGGCGTGAAGACAACGCTTGTCAGCACCCTGAACGTTTACGACATCCTTAACTGCGACACGCTCCTTGTCCTCAAGGATGCTGTCGCGAAGATTGAGGAGGTATATGCATGAGCAAGTTAGCACAGGATATCGTCCTGCGCCCGGTCATCACTGAGGAGAGCATGCAGGGCATCGCCTTAAACAAATATACGTTTCAGGTAGCCAAGGATGCCAACAAGGTGGAGATCGCTCAGGCGGTTGAAAAGCTTTTCGGCGTAGAGGTCGAAAAGGTCAATACGATCAATGTCCGCGGAAGGCTCCGCAGGCAGGGCCGCTTTGAGGGCCGCACCGCGTCCTGGAAAAAGGCGATCGTAACGCTTACGGAAAAGTCCAAGAAGATCGATTTCTTCGACGGCATGATGTAAGTAAGGGAAGTCTTCCCGTAAAAGAATACCCGGCGGCGACGTATGGAGCCCGGCATGCTCCGCAAAGCCGCTATGAGGAGAGTGAACCAAATGTCGATTAAAATCTACAATCCGACGACGAACGCACGGCGTAATATGTCGGTGACGGATTACACGGAGCTGTCGAAGAACGGCCCGGAGAGAAGCCTTCTGGCTCCTCTGAATAAGAATTCCGGCCGCAACAGCTATGGCAGGATCACCGTGCGCCATCGCGGCGGCGGCAACCGTAAGAAATACCGCATCATCGATTTCAAGCGCGACAAGTTTGACATGAGCGCGAAGGTGCTCGGCATCGAGTACGATCCGAACCGCTCCGCTCACATTGCCCTCATCCAGTATGAGGATGGTGAGAAGCGCTATATCCTTGCTCCCGCTGGCCTGAAGGCTGGCGATACCGTTGAGGCGGGCGCGGGCGCGGATATTAAGCCCGGCAACGCACTGCCGCTGGTCAATATCCCGACCGGTACGTTCATCCACAATGTGGAGCTTTATCCCGGCCGCGGCGGGCAGCTCGCCCGCGCAGCAGGCAATGCCGCTCAGCTCATGGCAAAGGAAGGCGCCTACGCGCTGCTCCGCCTGCCCTCCGGCGAGCTGCGTAACGTATCCGTCAACTGCATGGCAACCATCGGCCAGGTCGGTAATGTTGACCACGAGAACGTCAAGATCGGTAAAGCTGGGCGCAAGCGCCACATGGGCTGGAGGCCGACGGTTCGCGGCTCTGTTATGAACCCGAACGACCACCCGCACGGCGGCGGCGAAGGCAAATCCCCGATCGGCCGTCCCGGACCGGTTACGCCGTGGGGCAAGCCTGCTCTTGGCTACAAGACGCGCGCGAAGAAGAACCGCTCCGACAAGATGATTGTCAAGCGCCGTAACGGCAAGTAGTCGATGAAAGGAGCTTAAGAATTATGGGCAGAAGCGTGAAAAAAGGCCCTTTCGTACAGCCTAAGCTGCTCGAGAGAGTCGAAAAAATGAATGAAACGGGCGAGAAGATCGTCTTAAAGACTTGGAGCCGCAGCTCCACCATTTTCCCGGACTTCGTCGGCCACACCTTCGCCGTTCACGACGGGCGCAAGCACGTACCGGTTTATGTGACGGAAGACATGGTTGGCCACAAGCTCGGCGAGTTTGCTCCCACGAGGACCTTCCGGGGCCACGCGGGTTCCAAAACCTCAAATTCCGGCAAATAACGGTCGAAAGGAGTGTGTTCATCTATGGAAGCAATGGCGAAGGTTACGCACGTGCGCATTGCGCCGCGCAAAGTGCAGATCGTTCTGGATCTGATCCGTAATCAGCCCGCTGACAAGGCCATGGCAATTCTCAAGCACACGCCCAAGGCCGCGTGTGAAATTCTTGAAAAGCTGCTGAAATCAGCGATCGCAAACGCTGAAACAAACAACAACATGGATGTTTCGAGGCTGTATGTGGCGAAGTGCTATGTCTGCCAGGGCCCGACCCTCAAGCGTCTGAGGCCGAGAGCACAGGGGCGCGGATTCCGCATCAACAAGAAAACGTCGCACATCACCCTTGTACTCAAGGAAATGGAATAAGCGAAGAGGAGGTTAAACAATGGGCCAGAAGATTAATCCCACCGGCTTGCGGGTCGGTGTCATTAAGGATTGGGAATCCCGCTGGTATGCGAAGGATGCGGACTTCGGCGATACGCTTGTAGAAGACTACAACCTGCGCGAGTGGCTGCTGAAAAAGCTTGCCCCGGCCGGCGTTCCCAAGATTGAGATTGAGCGCGACGCCAATCGTGTGCGCATCAATATCCACTGCGCGAAGCCCGGCATGGTGATCGGCCGCGGCGGCTCTGAGATCGACAAGCTCAAGGCGGAATGCGAAAAGAAGCTCGGTAAGGAAGTCTCTCTGAATATCGTCGAGATCAAATCCCCCGATCTCAACGCGCAGCTCGTGGCGGAGAGCATCGCTTCCCAGCTCGAGCGCCGCATCTCCTTCCGCCGCGCACTCAAGCAGGCCATCGGCCGCACGATGAAGCTTGGCGCGAAGGGTATCAAAACGCAGGTTTCCGGCCGTCTGGGCGGCGCTGAAATCGCCCGTACGGAGCATTATCACGAGGGAACCATCCCGCTGCAGACCATCCGCGCAGATATCGACTACGGCTTTGCCGAGGCAAAGACAACGTATGGCCGCATCGGCGTAAAGGTCTGGATTTACCGCGGCGAGGTGCTGCATGACAATGCAAACCGCAGGCCGCGCAGGGAAGGAGGAGCTCGATAATGCTGTTACCGAAGCGTGTCAAATACCGCAGGGTGCAAAGAGGCCGTCTCAAAGGCACGGCAACCCGCGGCAATAAAGTAAACTACGGCGATTTTGGTCTCGTTGCACTCGAGCCCGCCTGGATCACCTCCAATCAGATTGAGGCGGCCCGTATCGCGATGACGCGTTACATTAAGCGTGGCGGCCAGGTCTGGATCAAGATCTTTCCGGATAAGCCGATCACCGAGAAGCCGGCGGAAACCCGCATGGGTTCCGGTAAAGGTTCTCCGGAATACTGGGTGGCCGTCGTAAAGCCCGGCAGGGTCATGTTTGAGATCGCGGGCGTTGATGAGGAGCTTGCGCGTGAGGCTATGCGCCTTGCGGCCAACAAGCTGCCGATCAAGTGCAAATTTGTAACGAAAGAAGAAACGGGTGGTGAGCAGTAATGAAAGCCAGTGAAATGAGAAAACTGTCCCCCGCGGAGCTTGATGCCAAGCTGATCGAATTAAAGGACGAGCTTTTTAATCTGCGCTTCCAGCAAGCCATAAACCAGCTCGATAACCCGATGCGAATCAATGCCGTCAAAAAGGATATCGCCCGCATCAAGACGATTCAGCGCGATATCGAACTGCACGGCGCGACTTCGTGAGGGAAGGGAGGCTAAAGCATGAGCGAAAGAAACCTCAGAAAAACGCAGGTGGGTATCGTCACCAGCGATAAGATGGATAAAACCGTGGTTGTTTCCGTTAAGGATAGGGTAAGGCATCCGCTTTACAAGAAAATTGTCAACCGCACTGTGAAGCTCAAGGCACACGATGAGAAGAATGAGTGCGGCATAGGCGACCGTGTTCTCGTCATGGAGACCCGCCCGTTGTCGAAAGACAAGAGATGGCGCGTGGTCGAGATCATTGAAAAAGCCAAATAAGTTTGGCGTAACACAAGGAGGAAAACACTGTGATACAGCAGCAGAGTTACCTCAAGGTTGCCGACAATACGGGCGCGAAGGAGCTTATGTGTATCCGCGTGCTCGGCGGTTCCGGCAGGAGGTATGCCAATATCGGCGACGTGGTGGTTGCTTCGGTAAAAAAAGCAGCACCCGGCGGCGTTGTAAAAAAAGGCGAAGTTGTAAAAGCGGTTGTCGTCCGCACCGCGAGCGGCGTGCGCCGCGAGGACGGTACGTATATCCGGTTCGACGAGAATGCGGCCGTCATCATCAAGGACGATAAGAATCCCAAGGGCACACGTATTTTTGGACCTGTGGCCAGAGAACTGCGCGAGAAAGATTATCTCAAGATTCTCTCCCTCGCTCCGGAAGTGCTTTAAGGGGAGGTAAGAATTTATGAACAATAAAGTGCATGTGAAGACCGGCGATGAAGTCATCGTCATCAATGGTAAGAACCGCGGCATGAAGGGCAAGGTCCTGCAGGTCAGCCCTTCCGAAGGCAAGGTCATCGTCGAGGGCGTCAACATTGTTACCAAGCATGTCAAGCCCCGCAAGATGGGCGAGCCCGGCGGCCTGGTCAAGGCGGAAAGCGCGCTCTATGCCAGTAAGGTTCAGCTCATTTGCCCGAAATGCGGCCGCCCGACTCGGACCGGTCATGCGATCAACAATAAGGGCAAAAAGGTGCGCACCTGCAAGAAGAGCGACTGCCTCGCTCAGTTTGAATAAAGGGAGGGACATGACACATGGCAAGACTCAAGGAACTCTATGTCAATGAGGTAGCCCCTGCACTGATGAAAAAGTTCGCGTATAAAAGCGTCATGCAAATCCCGAAGCTTGACAAGATCGTCATCAATGTCGGCTGCGGCGAAGCGCGCGACAACCCGAAGGTGCTTGACGCCATCGTTGCCGACGTCTCCGCGATCACGGGCCAGAAGCCCGTTCTGTGCAAGGCAAAGAAATCCGTTGCAAACTTTAAGCTCCGCGAGGGGATGGTAATCGGCGTAAAGGTTACCCTGCGCGGCAAGAGGATGTATGAATTCCTCGACCGCTTCTTTAACCTTGCGCTGCCCCGCGTCAGGGACTTCAGAGGCATCAACCCCAACTCCTTCGACGGCCGTGGAAATTATTCCATGGGCATCAGGGAGCAGCTGATTTTCCCGGAAATTGATTATGACAAGATCGATAAAGTCCGCGGTATGGACATCTGCATGGTCACGACCGCAAACACGGACGAAGAAGCCCGCGAGCTGCTCAGCGCGATGGGCGCTCCGTTCTCGAAGTAAGGAGGGATTATTGTGGCCAAAAAGTCGATGAAGGTCAAACAGGCAAAACCCGCGAAGTATTCATCCAGAGCGTACAACAGGTGCAAAATCTGTGGCCGGCCGCACGCCTATCTTCGGAAGTACGGAGTTTGCCGTATCTGCTTCAGGGAGCTTGCCCATGCGGGCCAGATTCCTGGCGTGAAGAAGGCCAGCTGGTAAAGAGCAATTGCAAAGGAGGTTGACGGCATGCAAATTACCGATTCGATAGCCGATATGCTCACCAGAATTCGCAACGCGAATTCGGCAAAGCATGACACGGTTCAGATTCCCGCATCCAACATGAAGAAAGCAATTGCTCAGATTCTTGTGGATGAGGGCTATGTAAAAAGCTTTAAAGTGATTGATGACGGCAAGCAGGGCATGATTGAGGTTGCGCTCAAATACGGCCCGAACAAGTCTCAGGTCATCACCGGTCTGCGCAGGGTTTCCAAGCCCGGCCTGCGTATTTACACCAATTGTGAGGAGATGCCCAAGGTCATGAAGGGCCTTGGCATTGCGATCCTCTCCACATCCAAGGGCGTTATGACGGACAAGGATGCCCGCAAGGCCAACGTTGGCGGCGAGGTCCTTGCATTTATCTGGTAAGGAGGTGCAGGAAGGAATGTCACGTATCGGCAGAAAGCCAATCGTTATTCCAGCAGGCGTCGATGTGAAAATCGACGGAAGCACTGTCACCGTTAAGGGCCCAAAGGGCACTCTTTCCAGAACAGTGCATCAGAATATGAATGTCGCAGTGGACAACGGCGTCATCAATGTGACCCGCCCGGACGACAATAAGCTCAACCGTTCGCTCCATGGCCTGACCCGCACTCTGGTGGCCAATATGGTCGAGGGCGTGGAAAAGGGCTTCAGCAAAGAGCTCGAGATTAACGGCGTCGGTTACCGTGCCGCAAAGCAGGGCAAGGATCTTGTCCTGAATATTGGCTACTCTCATCAGGTTGTTGTTTCTGAGGTAGACGGTATTACCATTGAGGTTCCTTCGCCGAATAAGATCGTCATTTCCGGTCCTGACAAGCAGAAGGTAGGCCAGTTTGCAGCGCAGGTGCGCGAGAAGCGTCCGCCGGAGCCTTATAAGGGCAAGGGCATCAAGTACGTCGACGAGCACATCCGCCGCAAGGAAGGCAAGGCCGGTAAGGGCGGCAAGTAATCTGAATCGAAGGAGTGAAACGAAATGGTGAACAGACCTGACAGCAATAAGGCGCGTCAGACCCGCCACAAGAGAGTGCGCGGCAAGATCTCCGGCACCGCAGCGTGCCCGCGTCTTAACGTATTCCGCTCCCTGCAGAATATCTACGCTCAGTTAATCGACGACGACAAGGGCGTCACCCTTGTATCCGCTTCAACTGTGGAAAAGGATTTTGAGGAATACGGCGGAAATATGAGCGCGGCCCGCAAGGTGGGCGAACTGCTCGCAAAGCGTGCCGCTGAAAAGGATATCACGAAGGTCGTTTTTGACCGCGGCGGCTATATCTACCACGGCCGTGTGAAAGAGCTGGCCGAAGGCGCCCGTGAGGGCGGCCTCAAGTTCTAAACGAAGGAGGAATACTTTTGGCTAAGATTGACGCATCGGCTACGGAGCTTCAGGAGCGCGTGGTGGCCATCAACCGCGTATCCAAAACCGTTAAGGGCGGCCGTATCTTCAAGTTTGCGGCGCTTGTCGTCGTCGGCGACGGCAATGGCTCCGTCGGCTTCGGCCTTGGGAAATCGGGCGAAGTCCCGGACGCAATCCGCAAGGGCATTGAGGATGCGAAGAAAAATATGATCAAGGTAGCGCTCAAGGGAACCACGATTCCCCACGAGATCACCGGTAAATTCGGCGCAGGCGTTGTGCTGCTCAAGCCCGCCGCCCCCGGTACCGGCGTTATCGCCGGCGGACCCGTGCGTGCGGTCGTTGAGACGGTCGGCATCAAGGATATCCGTTCCAAGGCTCTCCGCTCCAACAATCCCTGCAATGTAGTCAGAGCGACCATTGATGGTCTCTCAAAGCTGCGCAATGTCGACGAGGTTGCCGCCATCCGCGGCAAGTCGGCCAAACAAATTCTAGGTTAAGGAGGGTGGATAAAATGGCAGACGTCAAGGTAAAGCTTGTCAAGAGCCTGATCGGCAGCAAAAAGGATCAGATTGCCACCGCCCATGCACTTGGTCTTCGTAAGATCGGGGACGTATCCGTTCAGCCGGATAATCCCCAGACGCAGGGTAAGGTGAAAAAGATCATCCACCTTATCGAGGTAACCGAAGCGTAAGCAAGGAGGTGCGAATAAATGAAGTTGCACGAACTTTCACCGGCCGCTGGCTCCAAAAAGGAGGTCAAGCGGATCGGCAGAGGTGCAGGATCTGGTCAGGGCAAAACGGCTGGTAAAGGCCACAAGGGCCAGAAGGCCCGTGCGGGCCGCGGGATGCGCCCCGGTTTTGAAGGCGGCCAGATGCCGCTGCAGAGGCGTGTGCCGAAGAGAGGCTTTGTCAATATTTTTGGCAAGGAGTTCTCCATTGTAAATGTTTCCGCGCTTGATCAGTCTTTTGAAGACGGTGCGGTGGTTGACATTGACGCGCTGATCGAAAAGGGCCTTGTCAAGAAGGTGCTCGACGGCGTGAAAATCTTAGGAAACGGCGAGATCAGCAAGAAACTTACCGTCCAGGTAAATGCTTACTCAGAGGCCGCGAAACAGAAGATCGAGGCGGCAGGCGGAAAGGCCGAGGTGATCTGACATGTTTCAAACCTTTATCAACGCGTGGAAGATTGCCGATCTGAGGAAGAAAATGCTGTTTACAGCGCTGATTCTCCTTGTATTCCGGATCGGCGCCGCGATCCCGGTTCCCTTTGTGGATATCGGGGCCGCGGGCATCATTGCCGATCCCAACGCCGGGAACTTCATGAACTACTTGAGCATGATGACCGGCGACGCGTTCAACTACGGCACGATCTTCGCAATGTCGATCACGCCGTATATCAACAGCTCCATTATCATGCAGCTGTTGACCGTGGCCATTCCCGCTCTGGAGAGGCTCTCTAAAGACGGCGAGGAAGGCCGCAAGAAGATTGCCGCAATTACCCGTTATGTGGCGGTTGCACTTGGCCTTTTGCAGAGCACCGCTTACTACTTCTATCTTCGCAACACGAAGACAAACGGCGTGAACTTCCTGCTCAAGAATGCCAACGGCGCCGATTTTACCGGCGGCTGGGCAGTGTTCCAGGCAATCATCATCATCCTTGTGCTGACAGCCGGTACAGCCCTGATCATGTGGCTTGGCGAGCAGATCAACGAAAAGGGCATCGGCAACGGCATCTCTCTGATCCTGTTTGCCGGTATCGTTTCCCGCATCCCGACGATGGTAACGCAGCTGTTCCACCCGGAGCGTGGTTATATCTCGAAGGGCGGCGCGTATTACGCCCTGGTGCCAATCGTTGTGGTGTGTGTACTTTTGATGATCGCATTCATCGTGTGGATGGATAATTCAGAGCGCCGAATTCCCGTACAGTATGCAAAGCGCGTGGTTGGGCGCAAAATGTATGGAGGCCAGTCCACGCATATTCCGATCAAGGTGAACATGAGCGGCGTTATGCCGATCATTTTCGCAAGCTCCATCCTTTCCCTTCCGCCCACGATTGAGCTGTTTATGACGGTTAAGGAAGGCAGCGGTTGGGAGACGTTCTTCAATCTCTTCAAGGCGCAGAGCCCGTTTTATGCGGTGATCTATTTCGTTCTCATCATTTTCTTCGCCTATTTCTATGCGACGATTCAGTACAATCCGATTGAGATGGCGAACAACATCCGCAAAAACAGCGGCGCGATCCCCGGCATTCGTCCTGGCAAGCCCACGTCTGATTATATCAGCCGGATTCTGTCAAGAATTACATTGCTCGGCGCTCTTCTGCTGAGCGTTGTGGCGCTGTTCCCGATTCTGTTCTCTCAGATCACATCTCTTGCGAATCACCCGATGAACATTTCTCTGGGCGGCACGTCCATCATCATTCTGGTCGGCGTTGCGCTTGAAACGGTCAAACAGCTTGAGTCGCAGATGATGATGCGCCACTATAAGGGCTTCCTTGACTAAGAATAGCGAAGGGAGAAAGGCATGAAACTCATTCTTCTTGGCGCGCCGGGCGCGGGAAAGGGAACGCAGGCGGAAATGCTCGCCGCCCATTTCTCCATTCCTGCGATCTCCACAGGCAACATCATCCGCGATGCCCTCAAAAAGGGCACGGAGATGGGCTTGAAGGCAAAGTCGTTTATTGATGCGGGCCAGCTCGTACCGGATCATGTTGTTATCGGCATTATCCAGGAGCGCCTCGCGCAGGACGACTGCAAAAATGGTTTTATTCTGGATGGTTTTCCGCGTACGATCCCGCAGGCTGAAGCGCTTGACGCAATGGGCATCGAGATTGACAAGGTAATCGATATCGAGGTGCCGGACGAGGCGATTGCCGCGCGTATGTCAGGCCGCCGCGTCTGCGAGAAGTGCGGTGCATCCTATCATTTAGAGCATAAGCGGCCCAGGCAGGAGGGCGTCTGCGATCAGTGCGGCGGTAAGCTCGTGCAACGCAAGGACGACCATCCTGATACGGTGCTCGACCGTTTGCGCGTTTACCACGAGCAGACGGAGCCGCTGAAAGATTACTATGCGAAGACTGGAAAGCTTCGTATCGTAGAGGGGCAGAACGCGGTGGAACACACGTCCGTGTTAACCCTCAAAGCAGTGGAGGATTAAGCATGGTGGTGCTCAAAACCAGGCGGGAACTGATGCTCATGCGCGACGCATGCCGCATCTCCGCCGAAGCCTTGCAGCTCGCGGGGAAGGCGGTCAAACCCGGTATCACAACCGGGGAGATTGACCGCATAGCGTATTCGTATATCGTAAAGCAGGGGGCGACGCCGAATTTCCTGCATCTTTACGGCTTCCCCGCCACCGCCTGCATATCCATAAATGACGAAGTGATTCATGGTATTCCGAGCAAAGACCGCGTCATCCACGAGGGCGATATCGTCAGCATCGACCTTGGTGCCAGTATTGACGGCTTCAACGGCGACAATGCCGCCACTTTCGCAGCGGGGCACATTAGCCCCGAGGCGCAGCGGCTGATCGACACGACGCGCGAGAGCCTCTATGAAGGTATCCGTGCGGCGGTCGCGGGCGGCAGGATCGGCGATATCGGCAGCGCGGTGCAGCGCTATTGCGAGGAACGCGGCTACGGCGTTGTCCGGGAATATACCGGGCATGGCGTGGGCGCAAAGCTTCATGAGGATCCGTCGGTCCCCAATTTCGGCACACCAGGCCGTGGTGTGCGCCTGTTACCAGGTATGACCCTAGCCATCGAGCCCATGATCAATCAGGGCACTGCACAGATCAAAACGATGCCAGACGGCTGGACGGTCAAAACCGCCGATGGAAAGCTTTCCGCTCACTTTGAGCATACCGTGGCAATCACGGCGGACGGCCCTCAGATCCTAACGCAAGTTTAGGGAGGGGCCGTATGGAGTTTCAAGTGGGAGATATCGTGCGCTCGAAAGCCGGGCGCGACGAAGGAGCGTTTTTGGCGGTAGTCGGCATTGAAGGCGGTTATCCCTTGCTGTGCGACGGGAAGCGCCGGCCGCTTGAGCGGCCAAAGCGGAAAAACCCGTTGCATCTGGCCGGGACCAATCGCCGCCTTGATATGCAATCGATGGAAACCAATCGTGTATTACGCAGGGCGCTACGCACCTTTGCGGAAGCGGGCGCAGTTCGTGTCACAAAGGGAGGTTAAGCTGTGTCGAAACAGGATATGATCGAGATTGAGGGTACCGTGACAGAGGCCCTTCCGAACGCGACCTTTAAGGTGGCACTGGAGGGCGGTCACGAGATTTTAGCCCATATTTCCGGTAAGCTGCGCATGAATTTCATCCGCATCCTGCCGGGCGATAAGGTGACAGTTGAGATGTCGCCATATGATTTGACCCGCGGGCGCATCACATGGCGCTCCAAATAAGGAGGTAATCGAATGAAAGTCAGGCCTTCTGTTAAGAAAATTTGCGAAAAGTGCAAGATCATCAAGCGCAAGGGGAAAGTTATGGTGATCTGTGAGAACCCCAAGCATAAGCAGCGTCAGGGCTGAGCCCTGACCGATCAGGAAAAACCACTTATGGAGGTGCAAGTGACAAATGGCGCGTATTTCAGGTGTTGACCTGCCGAGAGACAAGCGTGTTGAAATCGGCTTGACCTATATTTACGGCATCGGCCGCAAGACCGCCAGCGACATCATCAAAGCCACAGGCGTGAACCCGGATATCCGGGTTAAGGACCTGAGCGAAGACGATGTTTCCAAGCTTCGTGAGTATATCGATCATTACGTCAAGGTAGAGGGCGATCTGCGCCGTGAGACGGCCTTCGATATCAAGAGGCTCATCGAAATCGGCTGCTACCGCGGCGTGCGGCATCGCAAGGGCCTGCCCGTCAGGGGCCAGCGCTCCAAGACAAACGCCCGCACCCGCAAGGGCCCGAAGAAGACGATCGCAAACAAGAAGAAGTAAGCTAGGAGGGATATCATGGCTACAAAAGCTTCCGGGAAAAAGACCGTTGCCACGCGCAGACGCCGTGAGCGCAAAAATATCGAACGCGGCGCGGCGCATATCCAGTCCACGTTCAATAATACCATTGTGACGATCACGGATACACAGGGCAACGCGGTATCCTGGGCAAGCGCGGGCGAAATGGGTTTCCGCGGTTCCAGAAAATCCACCCCCTTCGCCGCACAGACCGCTGCTGAGACGGCCGCCAAGGCTGCCATGGAGCACGGGATGAAGACGGTTGAGGTTTATGTAAAGGGTCCAGGCTCCGGGCGTGAGGCTGCTATCCGCGCGCTGCAGACTGCCGGGCTGGATGTCAGCATGATCAAGGACGTCACCCCGATCCCGCACAACGGCTGCCGCCCGCCGAAGAGAAGGCGCGTATAACCAATTCAGGAGGTGTAACGAACTTATGTCAAGATATACCGATCCGGTTTGCAAGCTGTGCCGCCGTGAGGGCAAGAAGCTCTTCCTCAAGGGCGAGCGCTGCTATACGAACAAGTGCTCTGTGGAGCGCCGTTCCTATGCGCCGGGCCAGCACGGCCAGAGCCGGAAGAAGACTTCCGAATATGGCCTTCAGCTGCGCGCAAAGCAGCAGGCCCGCCGTTACTACGGCATTCAGGAGAGTCAATTCCGTAAATACTTCGAGATGGCGGAGCGCCGCCAGGGCGTAACAGGCGAAAACCTTCTGCGCATCTGCGAGAGCAGGCTCGATAACGTTGTTTACCTGCTTGGCTGGGCTTCCTCCCGTGCGGAAGGCCGTCAGCTCGTCAATCATGGCCACTATCAGGTTAACGGCAAAAAGGTCAACATCCCGTCCTATCTTCTGCGCGCGGGCGATGTGATCACCATCAAGCAGACCAGCCGCGACAGCGAGAAGATTAAGGCAACCGTCGAAGCGAACGCTTCCCGCCCTGTCCCGCAGTGGCTTGACCTCGACAGGGAAGCCCTGCAGGCGAAAGTTGTCAACCTTCCGGAGCGCGATCAGATTGCTGTTCCCGTGGAAGAGCATCTCATCGTCGAGTTCTACTCCAAATAATGCAGCCTGACGAGGTTGTTTTTTGGAGGAACGTGCAATACCGCAGGCCGGCCGCCTGAGTTTAACAAGGAGGGTTTTGAATGATTGAAATTGAAAAGCCCAGAATCGAAACGACCGATTTGAAGCCGGACGGGACCTATGGCAAATTCATCGTGGAACCGCTGGAGCGCGGCTACGGCACGACGCTTGGCAACAGCCTGCGCCGCGTCCTGCTCTCCTCGCTTCCGGGATATGCCATTACCTCCGTTAAAATTGACAACGTTCTGCACGAATTCTCCACGCTCCCCGGTGTGAAGGAGGACATTACCGAAATCGTCCTGAATCTGAAGAATGTGATTCTGAAGATCCATGGCGATGGTCCAAAAACTGTTTATATCGAGGGCAGCGGTGAGTGCGAGATTACCGCGGGCAACATCAAAACAGACTCCGAGGTAGAAATTCTCAATCCCGAGCTTCACATTGCTTCGCTGGATCAGGACGCTCATTTGAATATGGAGCTCACAGTTGACCGCGGCCGCGGTTACGTTCCGGCGGAAAGAAATAAGCAGCAGATGCAGCCGGTCATCGGCGTCATTGCTGTCGACTCTATCTATACCCCCGTGCTGAAAGTGAACTACACAGTCGAGAACACGCGTGTCGGCCAGATTACGGACTATGACAAGCTGACGCTTGAGGTGTGGACAAACGGGACCATCTCCGCAAAGGAGGCGGTATCCCTGGGAGCCAAGATCCTCAACGAGCATCTCAATCTCTTCGTAGACCTCTCCGACGAGGCTTACGATGCGGAGATTATGGTCGTCAAGGATGACAACGGCAAAGAAAAGGTTCTGGAGATGACCATTGAGGAGCTTGACTTGTCTGTGCGTTCTTTCAACTGCCTGAAGCGGGCGGGGATCAACACGGTAGAGGATTTGATCAACAAGTCTGAAGAGGATATGATGAAGGTGAGAAACCTGGGCCGCAAATCGCTTGACGAGGTTGTGGCCAAGCTGGAGTCTCTCGGATTCGACCTCCGCAAGGACGAAGAGTAGTACACCGACGAGGTAAAGGAGTGATTTTGAATGCCCGGTACCAGGAAACTTGGCAGGACCACGGACCATCGCAGAGCGATGCTCCGGGCGATGGTGACCTATCTCTTGGAGAACGGCAAAATCGAGACCACTGTCACGAGGGCCAAAGAGGTCCGCTCCATGGCGGAGAAGATGATTACGCTCGCCAAGGAGCCCTCCCTGCATGCCAAGCGCATGGCGCTTGCGTATGTCACGAAGGAGGACGTGGTCAAGAAGCTGTTCGACGAGATTGCCCCGAAATATAAGGACGTCAACGGCGGCTATTGCCGCATCATCAAGACCGGCCCGCGCCGCGGCGACGCAGCGGAGATGTGCATCATCGAGCTGGTCTGAGACGAGCGAAAAACAGCATAACAGAAAGAGATGCCGCAGGCGGAATTTATTCGTCTGCGGTATTTTATATTTATGGACATATAGTTTATATATGGTTGACATCAACACAATTCCATTACAAAT
>DAWDUP010000013.1:18236-21866 GCA_052346825.1 Candidatus Fimivicinus sp.
AATATTGGTTAATATTTATCTTTACAATTTTATATTATATACATATAATAAAAATAAAGATGAAGATACTTATCTGATCAATACTTTCTATCTTGTCAACAGGAGACACTCCAAATCTAGAATACTTCTGATGCTTTGCATCGGAAAGGGGGAGAATCGTTTTGAAAAAGAAACTTGTTGTAATAATATTGTCGCTATCGGCTTTATCCATGTTTCTGTTTGCATCGTGTTCCCCAAAACCTTCGATCGTGCCCACGGATTCCTCTTCTGCTGAGCCAACGCAACAGGCTGTTGTGCAATCGTTTCCGATCCGGATGGAGCCCCTGTCCAGCGAGGAGTATGACCGGCTGAAGAATTTTGACTCTCCCACGCCGGAGGACCGGGATGCGGACAAATATCTTTGGAGGTATCATTGTGAAGCGCCGCCCAAGTTCGTGGATGTATGGCTTGAAATTTATGAAAAGGGGCAGCTGGTGGAGAAACGGGAGACGATGGATACCAACATTGAGAGCACAACTGGCCTTATTGCTTTGCTCTCTTATGGCAAGGAGAACCCGCATTGGACGATCGAATTAAACAGTGGAGGGAAATATGGGGAACATAAAGGCTCTTACCGGTTTGTGAAGGCGGTTCAATCGCCAAACAGTTTTCAAATATATGGGGAGCGGGAGGCGACCCTGATCGCGCTATTATACAGCAATGAGGAACAATCGCCGCAGATATCTTTCTCAGATATTCAAAAGGGCAACGATTTTCTTCAGGATGTTGATTTGTGCGTGCTATTAAAGGCAATGGTTATGCCTGAAACATAAAGAAGTGGAGCAAAACAAAGAGAAGGGAGAGGATTCCAATGTTTTCGATAGATTATCAAAAATAGATGGAAAAGCATGACGTTTAGGCGCCTTATCTTTAAACCGAGTTATCATAAATCAAAAGTAAAGGAGTCAATCAAAATGAAAATAAAAGCTGATTGCACTGCTGATAGTAACCATTATGGTTTTCAGTATTTCTTCCATGGCATTTGCCGCAACGCCCGTTTCAGAAGGCGGTGAATTTGATATATCGGATTTGGATAACGCAGAACTTCTCCGTGTCAATGATGATGGATCGGTTGATCTGCGCGTTGTGCGGACACAAGCGCTAAGCCGCAGCGGGAACCAGGCCGTCAGCGAAACCATTGCAAAGATTGTTCCGTTGACTGATGAAGCGAAGGAGGATCTCGCAGCTGCAACGAGAGCCGCCAATTCAAACTATCGAGAAATATCTGATAAAAGTTACCAAGTTACTCTTTATTCTACAACCTATTTTGAAATGAAGTCTACTTCATATGGTACTTATAAACGTCTGACTGGCTTTTCCGGTGGTATCAGAGCTGGAGGCACAGGATCGTATGTTGGAAGTCATATTGGAATCGTTTCGAGTAAAATAGAATATGGGGCGGTGGGAAAAAAAGAAGAAGGCGGCACGGCGTCTGGCACAACAACAATCAATCTGAGTACAGCAGCGCGAACGTATTCCTACCAGCGGACGACACCTTGAATTCTTGATGCTTCAGAAAGTAGTGTCGGTCACAACTTTACTGTTATGCTTCAGCGTGGGACGACAGGAACTCCATGGCCTGCAACATTAATTAATCAACGCTGAATTGGATTAGTTACGCGATCCAAATAGTCCAAAAATAGTTTATAACCAGTTTTTTACAATAATAAACATATCAGTGCCGGACACTATATGATTCTTTTAAAACAGGGAATTGGTAGTTAGGACACTACAAAAAGAAATGACATGTTAACGATGGAAAAAGAAGCGCTTGCTGAGCAGCAGGCGCTTCTTTTTCTGCTCCGGATGAACATGAACCGCCCCTCCCGCCGCATATATATGACCGAGCCCTTAGAGGCAATCTACGTTTGACCGTGCGCGTTTGCTTTCACACGGTCAGGAAAGGCATGGTCGTATCGATGAACTGGCACACCATGTCCCCCGGGGATACCATCCACGCCCTGCAGACGGATCCGCAGCGGGGGTTAAATGCAAAGCAGGTGAAGGAGCGGCAGGGAAAATACGGGAAAAACCAACTGGAAGAAGCAAAGGGGAAAAGCCTTCTGCGCCGCTTTTTATCGCAGTTTGCCGATTTTATGGTGATCATTCTGCTCATCGCAGCGGTCATCTCCTTTATAACCGCTTTCTTAGAGCCAGATGGCGATTTTGTGGACCCAGTGATCATCCTTCTGATTGTGATCGTCAATGCGATCATCGGCGTTGTGCAGGAGAGCCGCGCCCAGCGGGCGATCGACGCGCTCAAAAAGCTGAGCGCGCCGCACGCTGAGGTGATCCGTGCGGGAAAGCAACAGAAGATCGACGCGGCGGACCTGGTGCCGGGCGATATCCTTCTGCTGAATACCGGCGACCTCGTCCCGGCGGACGCGCGGCTGCTCGAATGCAGCAGCCTGAAAATGGAGGAATCCTCCCTCACGGGCGAATCCCTGCCCGTGGAGAAGCAGGCTGATGCAAGGCTGCCAGAGAAGTGTGCGCTGGGGGATCAGACGAACTGTGTCTTCTCTACCAGCACCGTCACCGCGGGGCATGCGCGTGCGGTCGTCACGGAGACGGGGATGAATACCCAGGTTGGCCATATCGCCCATATGATCAACACGCAGGAGGCGCCACAGACGCCGCTCCAGCAGCGGCTCGCGCGCGTGGGGCGGATCTTGGGGATAGGCGCATTGGGCATTTGTTTCATCATTTTTGTGCTGGGGCTGTTCCAGCATGTTCCGTTGCTCGACAGCTTCATGCTTTCCGTCAGCCTTGCCGTGGCCGCCATTCCGGAAGGCCTGCCCGCGATCGTGACAATCGTTCTGTCCATCGGTGTGCAGCGCATGGCGAAGAGCAATGCGATCATCCGCCGCCTGCCCGCCGTGGAAACGCTCGGCAGCGCTACGGTAATCTGCTCGGATAAGACCGGAACGCTCACACAGAATCAGATGACGGTCACGCGTCTTGCGGATATCGATGGCCCGATTTCCCCAAGCGGAGACAGGGGAAGGAATTTGCTTGCTTTGTCCGCATTGTGCAATAACGCCGTGTTGGAGGGAAAGCCCGGCAATTTCAGCGCATCCGGTGAGCCGACGGAAAACGCGCTCGTCACAGCCGCCGCCATGCAGGGGAGATTAAAGCCTACGCTCGAACGCAGCTGCCCGCGTGTTAGAGAACTGCCTTTCGATTCCACACGCAAACGTATGACCACGATTCATAGGCTTAACGGCGGCTATTTGGTCATCACCAAGGGCGCGCCGGACCTGCTTTTGCCACTGTGCAGCCGCATCCTGGTCGCCGGGCAGGAGCAAGAGCTCAACGCCGCGCGGCGCATGCAGATTCTCAGGCGCAATGATGAGATGGCCGGCGATGCGCTGCGCGTGATGGGAGTGGCCTATCGGCAGGTTTCCTCTGAGCCGGGCAACCCGGAGCGGGAGCTTGTTTTCTGCGGCCTGCTCGGTATGCTCGACCCGCCGCGCAAAGAGGTCTGGCGCGCGGTGGCCACCTGTAAAACGGCGGGCATCAAGCCGGTGATGATTACCGGCGACCATGCCGTCACCGCCGCGGCAATCGCGAAAGAGATTGGCATCTCCAGGG
>DAWDUP010000013.1:21876-25800 GCA_052346825.1 Candidatus Fimivicinus sp.
TGGAAAGGTGATGACGGGCCACGAGATCGACCAGCTCTCCCAGGAAGCCCTGATCCGGAAAATCAACGATTACCGCGTTTTTGCACGTGTTTCTCCGGAGCACAAGGTGCGTATCGTCAAAGCGTTTCAGGCCACTGGTGAGATCGTCGCCATGACGGGAGACGGCGTCAACGACGCGCCTGCCCTGAAGGCGGCGGATATCGGCTGCGCAATGGGCAAAAGCGGTACGGATGTGGCGAAAAGCGCGGCGGATATGATCCTGACAGACGACAATTTCGCCACGATCGTGCGCGCCGTGGAGCAGGGGAGAGGCATCTACGACAATATCCGCAAGGCTGTGCACTTCTTGCTCTCCTGCAATATCGGCGAAATCCTTGTGATCTTTATCGCCTCCCTGATGGGCCTCCCCGCGCCGCTGCTGCCCATCCAGCTGCTGTGGGTCAACTTGGTCACGGATTCCCTGCCCGCCATGGCACTGGGCGTGGAGGCTGTGGACCGGGACATCATGCACCGCAGGCCGGTTCCACCCAAGCAGAGCTTATTTGCGCAGGGCCTTGGCTTCGATATTGCCGTAGAGGGCATGATGGTGGGGGCGCTCGCCCTGCTTGCCTATATGTTGGGGCGCACTGTGTTTCCCAGTTCCGGTACGGTTTTGGGCCGCACGATGGCATTTGCCGTGCTCAGCCTTTCCCAGCTGGTGCATGCATTCAACACGAGAAGCGAGCATTCGCTTTTTTCCGTGGGCTTTTTGAGCAATCCGAAGATGGTGATTTCGTTTCTGATCTGCACCCTGATGCAATTTTCCGTGATTGCAATCGGCCCGCTGGGCGCGCTGTTTAAAACAGTGCCGTTAGATGGAATGCAGTGGTTGGCCGTTGCCGCGCTTTCGCTTACACCGCTGGTAACGGTGGAGATCGGCAAGCGGATGAAGCCGGCGGACAGATGACAGATTTCAGGGGCGGCGGAAAATCGACGGCGCGTAGTTCAGCCTCTCCCAAGCTTCTAAAGCCACCCTTCGAGAGCAGATCGGGCCATTGCAAAATGAGTTTCTGGTATCAGCTCACCATCTGAAATAGGAAAAACAGCGCTCTCTGTCGACTGGAATGGCCGTAGAGAGCGCTGTTTTGGATGCAAGCTTTAGGCGAATGATCTCACAACGCCCATTTTTGACGGGTGCTTATTCCTCTGTTTCCCGCAGCCGCTGTGTTACACTGTCATGCGAGGAATAGCAATACATGACCGCCGCTGTCAACAGGCAGACGGCAAGCAGGCCGGCTATGATAGAAAGAGCCGGGAGATAGGGAAAGGCAAACGAAGCATAGGGGATCATCTTTGAGATCGTTTTGGACAAAAGCGCATAGATGCCTGCGCTTGCGGCGAGGGAGATCACGCAGGTGACAAGCACATGGATCAGGCCCTCCCAGAGAAGCAGGGAGAAAAGCTGGCGTTTTGTCAGGCCGATGCTCTCCATCACGGCGAATTCCCGGCGGCGTGTGAGCACGCCTGTAAACATCACGTTGATAAAGTTTAAAAGTCCAATTAGAAACAGCAGGAGGGACAGGCCGCCGCCCAGCACCTGCATGGTGCTGATGAGCGTTTCCTGATTTGCACGCGCGTCAGATTTGCTTTCGGCGGAGAAGGCCCCCTGCTCTACGGAGGACGCCATTGCTTCCAGCGACGCTTTCACGGCGGGCTCTGCCTCCGGGCGGACGGTCAGGCAAATGCGCTCCACAGCCGCCTGCGGGTCGAGGCGCTCCATGAGGCTGTTACTCACATAAATGCCCTCGAGATAGCCGGTTTTTGCAGAAGCGACTTGGGAGATAGGCGGACCGTCGTTTTGCCAGGAGAATATGCCGCCGATCGTGAGCTGTGCGGAATCGCCGGTGCTTTTCCCTGTTAGAGAAAGCTGCTCGCCCCGCATGGCCACATAATCGCCCGAGCCGATCAGGCAGATTTCTCCGCGCCGGAAGGCTTCGGGGTCAACGGGCTGCGCGTACATGCGGTTATATTGCTTGAGATATGCGTCGCTCAGGCTATAAACGCGCAGGCTGCATTGCTCCTGCGTCTTGATCTGCCGCACAAACGCCTCATAGTTTGCCCTGGAGGAGAGCTGGGGCTCACCGTCCGGTGCGCTTGCCTCTTCTACAGGCTGTGCGGCGGCCCGTAGGTACGCTTCACGCAGCACCGGCTCCCATAGAGCCTCGTCAAAGGGGAAGGTGCATGTTGCGCTGCGGATAACGTCGGTTTGCGTAACGCCATCTGTTTTTTGAATCCGTTCCAGAATATTTTGTATTTCATCTTTCTGCAGCGTGCCCGACGAAGAAAACTCTGCCAAGGCCTCGCCTGTTGCAAGATCAATGGTTTGCATACGATCCGCGTTCTGGATGGTGCAGATAAAGTCATAGGGATACTTGGCGTTAAAATACTGTTCTCCTCCGAGGGCATCCATCAGGGAGCTGATGGAGAGGAACAGCACGATACCAAGGCTCATGGAGGTGAAGACAAGGGCAGCCCGCTTTTGATCCCGGAAAACGTTGCGCCAAGCCATGCGCGCCAGCCGGAAGCGATGGCCGCCTCTGCGGCGCCTTGTTTTTTTCCTTTTGCTTGTTGGTGCCTTCTCCGAATGGCGCAAGGCCTCAATGGGGGCCACACGCCCGGCGATTTTTGCGGGTCTGCGGCAGCTGAGCAGGACGGTCAGCAGGGCAAAGAGCGCCGCGCCGAGAAAAATCAGCGGATGGAACGATACCTCAGCCGGGAAGGCGGACGAGCCCGCCCCGCTGGAAACGATTGGCATGGCAAACGGAACGAGGCCGAAACAGGCCAGCGCACCGATGGCAAGCCCGGCCGGGATACCGATGGCCGCAAGAAGCAGCGTCTGCCTGCGTACGATGCTGCCAATCTGCGTTTCCTGCGCGCCGAGTGCCTTCAGCAGGCCGTAAAAACGGATATCGTGCGAGACGGAGAGATTCAGGACATTTGCAATCAGCAAATAGCCGCTCAGGGCAATGAGTACGATCAGCAGGGCGATCCCAATGACCGCCGGGATGGAAACATCCTGCCGGGAAGCCTCGGCTCCTCCGAGAAAGCCCTGCCCATCGGAAGGCTGCACATCCTGCATGAGCTGCGGCGTGATGTTTTTTTCTTCCCCCTTTTTCACGGAGAGCAGGGCGGAGCCCTGTTCCTCCACCGTCAGGCCATGCGCCTCACAATAGGCCTCGGAGAGCAGCGCCGTACCGTCCGAAGTTGCCGCATATTCTGTATACCAGCCGCGGAGGAAAAATGGCTCTTCCGGTGCGCCGGGGAAGGAAAGCTTGATTTCCATCCCCTCCCGCGGGCTGCCGATGCCGAGCAGGGAAAGGGCATAGGAGGAGAGCATAATCTCGTTTTCCCTTTGCGGCAGATGCCCCTGCAGATCGCTGACGCATGGTTTTATATGCCGCTCCCATTGCGTCTCATCCATATACACAACGTGGATTGCTGCGCTGCTGCCGGCGGAGGGTTGGGCCGTACCGATCTGGATCTCCGTACCGACCGCTCGGAGATAGGGAAGGGTTCGCAGCTTTTGCATCTGCTCCTGCGTGGGCTGAGGGAACGTCAGCTGCGCGGCGGTGCCCTTCGTGCGCAGCTCCATCGTGGCAAGGTTTTTGGAAAAGCTGATGCCGATGCTGAAGACGCAGGTGAACAGGAGCGTTGTCAGCAGGACGGCGAGGATGGCGAAGGCGTTGCGTGTCCGATTGGCGCTCAACGCACGGGCGGAGAGGCGATTGAGCGCCTTATGGTTAAGCGAATGGTTTTGCCTTTTCATATCGCGATTCTCCCATCCTCCAGATGGAAGACCCGGTCCGCCATCCGGACGATCTGGTCGTTATGGGTGATGAGCAGGATCGTCTGATGGTATTGGCGGCCGGTCTCCAGCATCAGGTT
>DAWDUP010000014.1:0-3897 GCA_052346825.1 Candidatus Fimivicinus sp.
ACTGTAGATTGCACAGCAGGCTGAAGCCAGCAAAAAAAGAATGTAAATCATGCTGAGCACTTTTGCGCGAAAAAACAATGGAGCAATTCGCCGGATCACAGGCATGCACCTCTATCATTATTTTTTGGTATGGATATAGGAAAAGGCTGTCTGGCGGTTTCCCGCCAGACAGCACAAATACGCGGTGTTACATATCGTAATAGATATATCCCCAGCCATTGCAGCCGCTTGTAAACACGGCATACGGTGCTAAATGGACACGCCAATTAAGCGAATCGGAAAAAAAAGTTGTGTTTGTATCATCCAACGTGGAGCCGATAGAGACCCTGATCTTTTTGTCAAACTTCCATCCACTAGAGCCGGAAAAATATTGTGAGCTGATGGTAAGATTATGTTGGGAAGTATTATAATTCGAACCTCCAAAAACCTTGTAAGTGCCTGCTACGCCATACGAAACAGCAGCGCTTTGATGGCTGCTAATTGTTGTGTCTTGGTAAGGATCTTTTGGGGTAGAGGCAGATGCCACTACCATTCCGATTGATAGGATCAAAGCAATCGATAGACATAAAGCCAATATTTTGCGTTTCATATGATTCCCTCCGTTTTTAAATTGATAGGTTGTCGTTTTCAAATTCCGGTGGGTCACATGCGACGAGCCTGAAACTAAAACATTGGACTCACCCTGCCTTTCCGTCATTTTTGACCGTTTGTATTTCAACGCACATCTCACGAAAACGAAATGCGCATGAGCCCTAAACAAAGACGAAATCCTCCTTGTACCATGGGGAGTTACCGATTCAATAATATAACATTTATATGCATATATTGCTATTAGTTACCATGTGTCTACATCCATTATAATACTTTCATTACATATGTCAACAGTTAAAGAGATATTTCTTTACCAAATTATCTTATTATATGACTATAATAATATGTATAATATTTAGCTGTAATATTAACACGATTATATCGGGGAAATGGGCAGTCGTAATTTTTGCGCCCTATATTTTTATGTGTTCATCTCCTCGCCTCCCTCCAGGGAGAAGATCAAATCCGTCTGCCTGGGCAGGATGCTTATGGCCGAACATCCTGTAAAATGGCCTGATAGCATATCTGCGGAACAAAAAGATAGATTTGCGCTTCCTTTACCGCTTTGGTATAATAAAACCGTGAATTTTCTATGCTTGGAAACAGGCAGTGACTCTTTTGCGGATCAGGCTTTCATAAGGTCCGTTTCAAAAAATGAATGATGATCAGGAGAATGAATACCTATGCTTTCCAAACAGGCCGAACAACTGTTGTCCCTCGTCCAGAAGCCGGGCCGTTACACGGGCGGGGAATTAAACTCCGTCGTAAAAAAGAAAGAGGATGTGGACATCCGCTTCGCCTTCTGCTTCCCGGATACCTACGAAATCGGTATGTCCCATTTGGGAATTAAAATCCTCTACAGCCTCATCAACGCACGAAAGGACGCATGGTGCGAGCGGGTATTCGCGCCGTGGACCGATATGGAAGCGCTCATGCGGCAGCACCACGTACCGCTCTATGCGCTCGAAAGCGGCGATCCGCTGACCGAATTTGACATCATCGGCTTTACGATGCAGTATGAGCTCAGCTATACCAATCTGCTCAATATGCTCGACCTTGCCGGCATTCCGGTGCGCGCGCAGGACAGAAATTCCCTTACGCCGCTTGTGATCGCGGGCGGGCCGTGCGTGTGCAACGCCGAGCCGTTTGCGGACTTCGTCGATATCTGCCTGCCCGGCGAAGGCGAAGAGGTTATGAACGACCTTTTAGACCTCTTTCGGGAATACAAGGCGAAGGGCGCGGATAAGGAATCCTTCCTGCAGGCCGCGGCACAGATTCCGGGTGTATATGTCACGTCCCTCTACACCGTTGATTATAATGATGATGGGACCGTGAAGGCCATCACGCCGCACGGCGGCGCGCCGGAAAAGGTGACCAAGCGGATTGTATCCGACCTGGACAAGGTTTTTTACCCTGATCAATTTGTCGTGCCCTTCATCGAGGTGGTGCACGACCGCGTCACCAGCGAAATTTTCCGCGGCTGCATCCGCGGCTGCCGCTTCTGCCAGGCGGGCTTCCTTTACCGCCCGATCCGTGAGAAAAAGCCGGACACGGTCAACCGTAATTGCAAAACTCTCTGCGAATCCAGCGGCTATGACGAAATCTCGCTGTGCTCGCTGAGCACGAGCGACTATACGGGGCTGCAAAGCCTCTTAAACGGTCTGTTTGAATGGACGCTGGACGACAAAATCAATGTGTCGCTGCCGTCTCTGCGGGTTGATAATTTTTCCCCTGAGCTCATGGAGCAGATCCAGAAGGTGCGCCGCAGCGGCCTTACCTTCGCGCCGGAGGCCGGCACTCAGCGGCTGCGCGACGCGATCAATAAGAATGTGACGGAGGACGAGGTCATGCGCACCGTGCGCAGTGCCTTTGCGGGCGGCTGGACGGCGGTTAAGCTCTATTTCATGCTCGGCCTTCCCACGGAGACGCTCGATGATGTGGCCGGCATTGCGCAGCTTGCACAGCGGGTGGTGGATGCTTATTATCAGAATCCGAACAAGCCCAAGGGCAAGGGCGTGCAGGTGAGCATCAGCGTCGCCTCCTTTGTGCCGAAGCCCTTTACGCCGTTCCAGTGGGAGCCGCAGGACACGATTGATATGCTTTATGAAAAGCAGCGGCATTTAAAGGAGAGCGTGACCTCCCGCAAGATCAAGGTCAGCTGCCATGACGTGCAGACGAGCTTTCTGGAGGGTGTGTTCGCGCGCGGGGACAGAAGGCTCGGCAAAGTGCTCGAATGTGCATGGCGCAAGGGCTGCAAATTCGACAGCTGGGACGACCAGTTCCGCTTCGACCTGTGGGAGGAGGCTTTCCGGGAGTGCGGGATCGATCCGCTCTTTTATACCAGCCGCCGCCGCTCGTTTGAGGAGGTTTTGCCGTGGGACCATATGGATTACGGGATCCGCAAGGAATTTCTCATGCGGGAAAACGAGAAGGCGCACAGAAGCATGACCACGCCGAACTGCCGTGAACAGTGCGCGGGCTGCGGGACAAACCGTTTGAATGGAGGCAAGTGCGATGCGCTGCGTTAGGATCTGGTTTGCCAAGGAAGGGCGGGCGAAATATATCTCTCATCTCGATATCGTCCGCTGCATGTCGCGCGCCGTGCGCCGCGCGGGGCTGCCGCTGTGGTATACGGAGGGCTTCAATCCGCACCCCTATATGATGTTTGCCCTGCCGCTCTCCCTGGGCTTTTCGAGCCGGTGTGAATCCATGGACATCCGCATCGAGGGAGAGATGCCGGACAAGGAAATCGAGGGGCGGATGCGCGCTGTCATGCCAGAGGGCTTGCGGATCCTGACCGTCCGGGAGCCGGTTATGCAGCCCGGGGAAATTGCTTTTGCGGATTATAGTGCAACACTCTTCTTTGACGTGCCCGGACAGGCTGCAGCATTTCTCCATGGAGCGGGCGCAGCGCTGGCGGGCGGCAGCCTCATCGTGCAGAAGCCCGGTAAATCCGGGCACAGGAAGGTTATGAAGGAAGTCGACCTTTTGCCGCTGATCCAAAACTGTTCAATGGAGCAGAAGGATAACGCTGCGCTGCTCAAGCTGATCCTTCCGGCGGGGAACACGACGAATATCAGCCCGGTGCTTTTGCTCGATGCACTGGAAGAGAAGGCAGGAGTGCAGGATGCAGGGCGGGAAATCACCCGGATGGCACTGCTGACAAAAGATATGGAGATATTTCAATAGAATGCTTTCGGGAGCCGTTGCCAATCGTGTTGCATAGCGATTTGGAGACGGCTCTTTTCAATTTATAAACTTCCTTTTTCGAGCTTCTTTATGATTGAATTCCGAAAAAGAAGTTGG
>DAWDUP010000014.1:3907-25451 GCA_052346825.1 Candidatus Fimivicinus sp.
TATGGAAGAAAGAAGATATGGGAAAGACAATTGCTGCCACAGAAAGCGAGATTTTTCCTGGCGATCAAAGGGGGACAACTGCTTGCGCAAGGTGCTCAAATATCTCAAGCCCTACCGGACGGCTGCGATCCTGACGGTATTTCTGGTTCTGCTGCATTCCCTGGCGCAGCTGATCCTGCCATCTATGATGGCGGATATCATCAATGAGGGGATTTCACGCGGCGAGCTCAGCTACATATGGCGCGTCGGCAGCATCATGCTGGCCATTTCCGCCGTGGGCGTTCTGGTGAGCATTCTGGCAAGCGCATGCTCGAGCAAGGCATCCACCGGCTTTGGCAGGGAGCTGCGAAAAGCCGTGTTTTACAAGGTGGAGAGCCTTTCTCAGAGTGACATCGACAAGATCGGGACGCCATCTCTCATCACGCGTTCGACCAACGATATCCGCCAGATTCAGGATATGGTGCTCATGGTCCTGCGCAATGTCATCAGCGCGCCACTGATGATGATCGGCGGGGTGATTATGTCGTTTATCTTGAATAAACGGCTTTCCATGATCATTTTCCTTTTGCTCCCGATTATTGTAGCGATCGCGCTGGTGATCGTCAAAAAGGTGATGCCGATGTTTGACGTGATGCAGAAGAAAACGGATCGGCTCAATCAGATCGTGCGGGAGAAGCTGAGCGGAATCCGTGTCATCCGAGCGTTCAACCGATCCGACTATGAGGATGGGCGCTTCAGCGGGGCAAACCACGAGCTGACGGGTATGGCGCTGCGCATCAACCGGATGTTTGCCGCGTTAATTCCAATTGCTATGATGCTGCTCTATGGGACGATCATCACGCTTGTCTGGGTCGGCAGCCGGCAGGTGGACTCCTTTGACCCTACGACGCAGGCCGCTCAGATTGCGGGTACAGTGGGAAATCTGCAGGCCTTTGTGCTCTACCTGCTGATGATCATTTTTGCTCTCGTCATGGCTGTTTCTCTGTTCATTATGGTGCCGCGTGCGGCGATTTCTGCCCGGCGGATTGAAGAAGTGCTCGATCTCAAGCCTATGATTTTGGAACCACAGTCTCCAAAGGAGCCTGCGCGGGAAGAAAAGGGGCATCTCGTCTTTGAGGACGTTTCCTTTTCCTATCCAGGCGCACAGGAGCCCGTGCTTAGCCATGTCAGCTTTGAGGCGCGCGCAGGCGAGGTGACTGCGATCATCGGCGGCACCGGCTGCGGAAAGTCGACGCTGGTCAATCTCATCCCCCGTTTTTACGATGTAACAGGGGGGCGTGTACTTGTGGACGGTGTGGATGTCCGCGATCTGGAGCAGGATGTGCTGCATCGCAAAATCGGAATCGTGCCGCAGAAGGCGTATTTGTTCAGCGGAACGGTGGCGGAGAATCTGCGCTACGGCAGGGAGGACGCAACGCCGGAGGAGATGATGCGCACGCTCGAGATCGCGCAGGCGCGTTCCTTTGTGGAAAGGCTGCCCAACGGGCTTTACGATATGGTTTCTCAGAGCGGAACCAATCTTTCCGGCGGGCAAAAGCAGCGCCTTGCGATTGCGCGGGCACTGATCCGTCCCGCGGAATTTTATATTTTTGACGACAGCTTTTCCGCCCTTGATTTCCGCACGGACGCGCGCCTTCGCGCGGCCATTCGAGAGCATTTCGGGGATGCCAACCTCATAATCGTCGCCCAACGTGTGGGTACGATTCTGGACGCGGACCGGATCATCGTGCTCGACGAGGGAAAGGTAGCCGGGATCGGCACGCATCGGGAATTGCTGGAATCCTGCAGCGTCTATCAGGAAATCGTGGAATCCCAACTGGCGAAGGAGGAAGTGTCATGAGCAGAAATCACTCCGCCGGACCAGAGAAGGATTCCAAGCGTTTCCTTCGCGCCAGGGCCTATAACCGCAGCCAAAACCACCGCCCCCCCAATGAGAAGCCGCGCGACATGCGCGGGACGACGCTGCGCCTGCTGGAGCTGCTGAGGCCCTTCTGGCCTGCCATGCTGCTTGTGCTGCTCACGGCGATGCTCAGCACATTCGTCACTGTGTTTGGCCCCATGCTGCTGGGCGATGCGGTTGATGCGATTCAGGCTCAGGTGGAGGTAAAGCTTGCGGGCGGCACGATGAATTTCGGCGAAATCGGCCGAATTCTTCTGACGCTCGCGGGTCTGTTTGGCATGAGCGCTGTGCTCAGCTACGTGCAGGCGTATACGATGGCGGGAGTGACGCAGAAGGTGGTCTGCGCCATGCGCGAGCAGGTAAACGAAAAGCTATCCCATCTGCCGCTGCGTTATTTCGACGGGCATTCGAAAGGTGATATTCTCAGCCGCATCATGAACGATATCGACAATGTCAGCAATACGCTGCAGAATAATCTCACGCAGATTTTATCCTCCACAGTGATGCTTATCTCCGTGCTCGGGATGATGTTTTATGTGAGCTGGCGCATGACGCTCATTGCAATCTCCGTGCTTCCGGCCTGCCTGATCGTCACGATTGTCGTCTCCCGCCACTCCCGGCGCTATTTCCGCCGCCAGTGGGACCATATGGGCGAATTGAACGGCCATATCGAAGAGATGTATACGGGTCACAATATCGTCAAGGTTTTCGGCCACGAGCAGAATGCCATTGAGGAATTTGACGATATCAACGACGAGCTGTACCGTGTCAGCCGCAAGGCGCAGTTTATCTCCGGCACGATCATGCCGCTTCTGGGTTTTATCAATAATATCAGCTATGTCCTGATCTGCGTGGCGGGCGGAAGCTACGTCCTTGCTGGGACAATTTCGCTTGGAGACGTAACTTCCTTTATTATGTATTCCAAGATGTTTACCCAGCCGATCGCGGACCTGGGCAATATCGCAAACAATATTCAATCCTCCCTTGCGTCTGCAGAACGCGTGTTCCGCCTGCTTGACGAGGAAGAGGAGGTTCCGGAGCGGCCGCTTCATACGATTGAAAAGGCGCGGGGCGAGGTGCGCTTTGAGCATGTGGATTTTCAGTATCTGCCTGAAAAGCCGCTGATCCGGGATTTGAATCTGGAGGCAAAGCCCGGAAAGATCGTGGCGATCGTGGGCCCGACCGGAGCGGGGAAAACGACACTGGTCAACCTTTTGATGCGTTTTTACGATGTGGACGGCGGCCGGATCACGGTCGACGGCGCCGACATCCGGGAGATATCCCGGGAAAACCTGCGGCATCTGTTTGGCATGGTGCTGCAGGACACCTGGCTGTTTGAAGGGACAATCTATGAAAATATCGCCTATGGGCGGCCGGGTGCGACGCGGGAAGAGGTGGAAGCCGCCGCGCGCATGGCGCGCGTGACGCATTTTATCCACACGCTGCCCGATGGCTATGATACCGTCCTGGAGGAGGAGGGCCTTAATCTTTCGCAGGGGCAGCGGCAGCTTTTAACAATTGCGCGCGCAATTCTTGCCGATCCTGCCATCCTGATCCTCGATGAAGCGACCAGCTCTGTTGACACCCGCACAGAGGTGCTTATTCAGAAAGCAATGCAGGAGCTGATGCACAACCGCACCTGCTTTGTCATTGCGCACCGGCTTTCCACGATCCGGACGGCCGATCTGATCCTCGCTATGAACCATGGCAAGATTGTGGAGATGGGCCGCCATGATGGGCTGCTGGAACAGGGCGGTTTCTATGCGGAGCTTTATAACAGCCAGTTTGCCGGGATGACGCGTTCCGCCCGGTAATCAATTCGGCGTGCAAGGGTGCAAAAATGCGAAGAGCCGCGGCGCCCCCCAACGCCGCGGCTCTTCGCGCCTGCCAGAGCAGGCATGGAAAGGTGTATGACATGCAGTCACACCCATAAGTAAAAGAGACACCCTTACTTATGTTATCTTTATCATAGCCGATTGAAAAAGAAAATGCAACCTGTGGTGTGAACTGTGGTGAAGTAAAATTTTGTTGAACCACGATTGTATTTGGGGTTCCTGCGCCGCAATGGGATATAAACGAGGGAGAGAGGAGCTTTATGTCTGATTTCAGTATTTTTTTGGAGCAATTAATCCGAGAAAATGGATATTCTGTCTATGGCTTTGCACAGGAGGCGGGCGTTGACCGGCCCACGCTGCATCGTGTTCTCAAGGGACAGCTGCCATCCCAGCACCTCCTTTTTTCAAAAGATCGTAAAAACTCTGCGGCTGTTCCCACAGTAAACGGGAACAGCTGACACAGAACTACAATATCCTGAAAAACGGCGAGAGCGTCTTCCGCCAGAGGATTTATATCAAGGAACGCCTTGAACATTTGAATGATTTTGCAGCGTGCCGGCCGCAGCTTTCGGGGGGTGCAGTAGCTATAGGAGAAAACGGTCTTCCTACAGAACCGATTGCCTGCATCCGCGGGGAGTACTGCGTGGAAAGTGTGGTCCGTCAGGTGCTTCAGGAAGAATTAAAGAGGCAGAAGTGGCCGGTGATCTCTACCAATATATTAGAAGCCTCTCCTATGTGGGAAGAGCTCTTCTGCAGCTTTATCTGGAACGGGAGGGGCAGCTGGAAATCCGCCATTTGATCCGGTTTCATAAAAGCATTGGGCCCCATATGCATAATCTGGCAATGTTGTTTGACGCCCTGCTCTTCAGCTTTTCTCCGGGAGACGGTTATCACCCCCGCTTTTATTATGAAAATGTTTCACAGTATACCGATCCGGCATCTCTTTTTCATTCGTATCTGATGACCGAAAAGCATGTGCTGTGTTTGTCGGAGGATCTCAAGGTTGCCGCGCTGATTCAGGAGCCCCAGACACGGGCGTGTTATGAGCAGTGCTTTCAGCGTACAATTGCCGCCGCGGAGCCTCTGCTGCAGCGGGCTGCCTCGCTCGAGGAAGGGTATCGCATTGAGGAGGCCTTTTATCGGGGGAAAGAGGCAAGAACTCAATTTTCTGTTTCGGGCGGTTTGTCATGCCTCTATTTTTGCTGTACGCCTGAGATCCTGCGTACTGTTGGCCGGTTTGAATATCCGCAGGCCCGCTCGCTGTTTGAAATCACCTGCCAGCATTATGGAAGACTGGCGCAAAGCATCAAAACCAGCGTAGCGGTCACAACTGTGGACAGCTTCCGTAGCTTTTTGCAGACGGGAAGGGCCCATGCCTTTCCAGCGAAGGATATCCGGCCGTTTGATCTATCCACACGGATCGTGATTTTGGAGCGGCTCCTTGACCTGATACACACCGGCCGTATTGAGCTTTATCTGATAAATCCGGTACGCTTTCATTTTCCCGAACAGATTCTCTGGAGCTGCAGCCATGCCTGGGGCCGTTCCTCACGAGAGAGATTCTGAAAAGGGCTGTGAACCGGGAGGAGGCCGGAACGGACGAGCTGGCAGAAACGCTTTTTCTTTATTATGAGACAATGTCTGCCCGCATGACCATTATTACGAGCATCTGCTGGGAGCGCGGGCTGGATCTCTTTATCGATGAAGGCAGATTCTGCGCGTTTCCCTCGGCCTATGCGCACGTCTTCCCGCCGCAGGACCGCCTGGAAATTCTCAAACGATTCTATCAAGGGGTTCAAAAGGGCAAAGTATTGCTCTACTTTGTCAATGAATCGCGTATTCCTTTTGGGGAGGGCTTTTCGCTTTACTGCCAGGGTGCGCGAAAGGCCGATTTTGAGGTGCATGAATATTCCACGCAGACGTATGCGAGCATTGTCTTTGAGGAGCAGAGCCTATGCGGCGCTTTTTATGATTTTATCCAATCGATGCCCGACGGAGAATGGGTTTACAGCCGTGAGGAATCCCTGGCGATTTTGGAGCGGGGAATCGCGCGTTGTGAAAGCTTGGCTTTGTATGAAGCCTCATCCCTTTGAATCAGGCGGTTTTCGAGGAACCTGCGGGTATGGGAGTTTGACGCTGCCACAATAGCCGCTCATCTCATATAAAACGGGGACTGTGCAAACAACTGCACAGCCCCTTGGTGTTTATCCTTGAGCTTTAGATATCGTTGCGAATCAAATCGTCATATGTTTCCCGCTTGACCACCACGCGGGCTTTGCCGTCCTTGACCATGACGACAGGCGGGCGGGGGATTCGGTTATAGTTGGAGGACATCGAATAGTTATATGCGCCGGTGGAGAGCACGGCGAGGATGTCGCCCGGCTTGAGTTCTTGAACGGGAGCGTTTTCCTGGATCAGATCGCCGCTCTCGCAGCACTTGCCCGCGATCGTGACGGTCATATCCTTGGGCTTGTCCGCCTTGTTGGCGCAGACGGCCTCATAGTCCGATTGATAGAGGATATAGCGCGGGTTGTCATCCATACCGCCGTCGATAGAGGCGTAGGTGCGGATATGGGGGATATTTTTGACCGCGCCGACCGTATAGAGCGTGATACCCGCCGTGCCTGCAATGGAGCGGCCCGGCTCGATGAGGATATCGGGCATTTCGACGCCGCAAAAAGCGGCATGCTCCTTGACGGCCTTTGCGACGCGGCCCATATAGGCGCGGTAGGCCTCCGGCCGGTCCTTGGTGCGGTACTTGATGCCGAAGCCGCCGCCGAGATTGAGCTCCTTGATGGTGAAGCCGGTCACCCTTTTGATCTCCGCGATGAATTCGATCATCACTTTAGCCGCCAGCTCAAACGGATTAATCTCAAAAATTTGGGAGCCGATATGGCAGTGCAGGCCGCAGAGGTTGATATGCTCCATCCGCAGCGCCTCACGCACGCCCTTCATCGCCTCACCCGTTTCCAGTGCAAGGCCGAATTTGGAATCAATCTGCCCGGTGCGGATAAAGCTGTGCGTATGCGCGTCGATGCCGGGCTTGATGCGAAACATGATATCGGCCCTTTTGCCAGCCTGCTCCGCGAGCGTATTAAGCGTATGCAGCTCGGTGAGATTGTCCACAATGATGCGGGCGATCCCTGCATCGAGTGCCATCTGGAGCTCCTCGACGGTTTTATTGTTGCCGTGCATATAGATGCGGTTTGCCGGGAAGCCTGCCTGTAGTGCGGTATAGAGCTCGCCGCCGGAGACGACGTCTAGCCCCATATCCTCCTCCTTGCAGATGCGGCACATTTCCTTGCAGGAGAAAGCCTTGCTCGCATAGAGCACATGGCCGTGGCCGTGATAGGCCTCGTTCATAGATTCCACGAAATCGCGGCAGTGTTGCCGAATCTGATTTTCGTCCATCACATAGACCGGCGTGCCGAATTCTTTAGCAAGCTCCACCGTATCAAGCCCGCCGATTGTCAGGTGGCCCTGCTCGTTCACATCCAGGCAGTCTGAAACAAACATCTCCAAAACACTCCTTCACATTCGTAGTCCTTATCCACAAAATCTTCAAAAAATTTTCAGGTGTTCTCTTCAACAGCTGCGGCGATTTCCATGCGGATCTCCTCTGCGCCCTCGCCGGTCACGGCCGAGAAGGGGATTTTACGGATCTCCGGGTACGCGGCAAGCTCATCCTTCAGCGCTTCCATACGCGCGGTACGCTCCGTTTTATTGAGCTTATCACATTTGGTCAGGGCTATTACAAAGGGATATTGCATCTGGGCCAGATAGTCGAGCATCGACAGGTCATCCGCACTTGGCGGATGGCGCAGATCGATAAGCTGGATAACCAGACGGATCTCCCGCCCAGAGCCGAAATAGCCCTCCATCATCTCGGCCCACCGTTTCTTCTCAGATTGCGCCACCTTGGCATAACCGTAGCCGGGCAGATCGGTCAGGCGCACGCCGTCCAGCGCATAGAAATTGATCGTAATCGTCTTGCCGGGTTTTGCGCTGACGCGGGCCAGGCTTTTGCGGTTGAGCAGCTTGTTAAGCAGGGAGGATTTGCCCACATTCGAGCGGCCGGAGAACGCGATCTCCGGCGCTGTGCAGGCAGGTAACTGCGCAAAAGTGCCACAGGCCATTTCGAAGCGGGCATTATCGAAACGCATGAAATCCCTCTTTTCTGTATGACAATCTGAGCTACGAAACGCAGCGAGTAACAAAGCAAAGGCCGCACTTGCACATTCATCAAAGAGATGTACACTGCTTCCTTCTCCTGAAAAGCTTACGGTTATTTTTTATTGCGCCACCACGGGCTGTTGCCGCGGTTTTATGTGCGGCACGTGGTCTACGGGCGCATCCGCTTCCTCCGGAGCCGCGTCCTGCGGGCCGTTTGGCGGGAGCAGGGCGGTGCGGAACACGGTGGAAAGCTCGCTTGCAGGGACAAACTCCACGCCCGCGCGCACCGCCGGATCGATTTCCGCAAGGTCCGGCACATTGCCCGCCGGGATAACCACAGTTTTCACACCGATACGGTAGGCCGCCATGGATTTCTCCTTTAGGCCGCCAATGGGAAGCACGCGCCCACGCAGGGTGATTTCGCCTGTCATGGCGAGGTCGCGGCGCACCGGTACGTCCGTCAGCGCCGAGATGAGGGCGGTGGCCAGCGTCACGCCTGCGGAAGGGCCGTCCTTCGGAACGGCGCCTTCGGGCACATGGATGTGGATATCTTTTTCTTTATAAAAATTTTTATCGACATGTAGTGCGTCCGCGTGGCTGCGGATAAAACTGACCGCCGCGTGGGCGGATTCCTTCATCACGTCGCCAAGCGAACCGGTCAGCTCGAGTTTTCCCGTACCGTCCATGACGGCTACTTCGACGGGCATTGTCTCCCCGCCGACTGAAGTCCACGCAAGCCCCGTCACTACACCGATTTCATCACGGGGCAGGATGGTTTCCGGCTTGAATTTCTGCGGGCCGAGGAGGCTTTCCAGCCCGCCTGCTGCGACAGTGACGCGCTTCTTCTCTCCATCGGCAATCTGCACCGCTGCACGGCGGCAGAGGGATGCAACGGCGCGCTCAATGAGCGCATGGAGCGCATCGTCCTGAATGCGCAGGGTGTGTCCGCTCAAACCGTGGCGCTTTGCCTGCTTGGGAATAAGATGATCTTTTGCAATATGGAATTTTTCTTCGTGCGTATAGCTGGCAAGCTCGATGAGCTCCATGCGGTCGAGCAGGGGAGCGGGAATCGTGCTTGCATCGTTGGCAGTGGTAATAAAAAGCACCTTGCTCAAATCAAAAGGAACCTCGATATAGTGATCGCGGAAGGCGAAATTCTGCTCGCCGTCAAGCGCCTCAAGCAGTGCCGAGGCAGGGTCGCCGCGGTAATCCGCGCCCACCTTGTCGATCTCATCGAGCAGGATCAATGGATTGGAGCTGCCCGCCTGCTTTATCGCATCCATAATGCGGCCGGGCATCGCGCCTATGTAGGTCTTGCGGTGGCCACGGATCTCCGCCTCGTCGTGCACGCCGCCCAGAGAAATCCGGACGTATTTGCGGCCCATCGCTTTCGCGACAGAGCGGGCGATCGACGTTTTGCCCACGCCGGGCGGTCCAACCAGGCAGATGATCTGCCCCTTGATGTCCGGCGACAGTTTGCGCACGGCCAGCATCTCGATCATGCGCTCTTTGACCTTGCTCAGGCCATAGTGGTCGCGGTCGAGCTGCCTGCGTGCCGCTGCCAAGTCGAGATGATCCTTGGTCCATTTGTTCCATGGAAGCGCCAGGACGGTGTCGAGATAGTTGCGCAAAACGGTTGCCTCTTGAGAGCCGGGGCCCATTTTAAAGAGCCGGCCGCAGGTTTCAAGCAGCTTTTCCTCTGTCTCCTGCGGCATGGAAGCGGCAAGGATCTTTTCGCGGTAGCTTTCTGCCTCGTCCTGCGGATTATCCGCATCTCCGAGCTCCTCGGAGATAACCTTCAGCTGTTCGCGCAGGAAATATTCGCGCTGATTTTTGTCCATCTGCTCCTGCACGTGCTGCTGGATTTCCTCCTCCACGCTCAGAAGCTCCGTCTCCCGTGTGAGAATGACGGAAAGCGCCTCCAAACGCTTGATGGGATTGAGCTCGCCGAGGATGCGCTGCTTGTCTGTATAATCAAGCATGATATTGCCGGCGATAAAGTCGGCAAGGTCGCCCGCCTCATCATTGGCGAGGATAGCGAGCATCATGTCGGGCGCCACCTTGGGCGCGATCTCGGCGTAATCACCGAACAGATCCTTGATATGGCGTACAAGGGCAGTCTGATATAAATCGTCTGCCGCCCTTGCACGGATCGTGCGCTTTTCCCGCACGATGCCGCAGAGATACGGCTCATCCTGCGTCAGCTCGATGAGGCCCGCGCGGTATCGCCCCTCGACTACAACACGGATATTGTCCGTGCCAGGCAGGCGCAATACCTGGCGCACGGAGGCGACGACGCCGCAGGCATATAAATCCTCCTGTTTCGGATCATCAACCTGCAGCTCTTTTTGCGCGACCAAAAAAATTTCCCGATCGCCCTCCATGGCTGCATTGAGCGCTGCGGTGCTTTTTTTGCGGCCAATGTCAAAATGCAGCATCATTTTCGGAAATATAACAAGCCCGCGCAGTGCAACGACGGGCAGCGTGGCGATTTGCAGTTCACGTTTCATGTTTATGACCATCCTTTCGCTGAAGGCAGGACGTTTTGCCCGGTTTACCGCAGGCGAATCGCGCGATCCTCATCCAGCACGGAAGAGCAAAGCTCCCATTTGAACGATTGATCTTTCAAGCTTCCTACCTTCTGTAAAACGTGTAAGGAGGATACAAAAGCGTATACACTCCTTGATAAATTATTATACAATACCGGGGCAGAACAATCAAGAAGCGCCTGTCCGGTAAATTTTACGAAAGAAATTCATGGCGAAGGGATTTTTGTGGGAAAAGCGGAAAGGATACGGTCTTTGTAAGATGGAATCCATTTTTTGCATACGGGACTGGTATTGGAAAGCGATCTATTATATAATGGGTTTATGAATGCTGGATCAATTGGAGGGATTTGCATGAAAACAAAGCTGCAGCGCCTGCCTGCCTGCTGCCTGCTTCTCATATTGGTTTTCAGCGCGGTGCCGTCCGCGTTTTGCGTGAGCATGCCGCTGCCTGATTTTACGCAGACACAGGAAGCATGGGACGGTTATTGGGAAACGGTCAAAGATGACGTTGGACAGATCGCATTGACGCTGGGCGCGGACGAGACACAGCTCAATTTCGCGTGGTGCTCCAAGCTGGGGATGGGCAGCGCGGCGGTACGAATCAGCCGGTTTCCCGACATGCGGGACGCGCGCACGTTTTTGGCCGCCTCCCGGCTGGCCATGCCGCTGTATCAGGCCAATTTCGTCACGGTGGCAGGCCTTGCGGAAAACACGGTCTATTACTATACATACGGGACGGACGGCACATGGAGCGAGCCTGCGATGTACCGGACGGGGAGAAGCGATGCATTTGACGCGCTGTTTGTGTCGGATGTCCAGATCAGCTCCGCCGAAAAGGGAGATGCGGTTTTAAGCAGAGACGCGCGTGGCTGGGACCATACGCTCAATACGGCGCTTCGCACGCATCCGATATCCGTTTCGTCCTTTCGGGCGGGGATCAGACGAATTCCGGCAATCATGAGGCGGAATATGCAGCCTTCCTCGCGCCGCCCGCCCTGCGCAGCCTGCCGGTTGCAACGGCGGTCGGCAACCATGACTGGATGAAACTACACAACCGCTATCATTTCAACAATCCGAACGAGGTACGCTCCCCAATCAACACGGTCTTTGGCCGGGATTACTATTTCGCCTATGGAAACGCGCTCTTTATCGTGTTGGATACCAATCACCACAACGCATTCGATCATTACGACGCGGTCAAAGCCGCCGTACAGGCGCATCCGGACGCGATGTGGCGGATTGTGATGATGCATCACGACATCTACGGGCCAGGTCACCATGCGGACAGTGACGAATGCGCAAAGCTGCGTCGGTATCTTGTGCCTGTTTTTGACAAATTCGACATTGATGCAGTACTTACAGGCCACGATCACGCCTATGCCCGCTCGTATCAGATGAAGGGCAATGAGACTGTTAAGGAGCTTCAGACGCAGGATGGCAAATGGATCGATCCGGAAGGAACCGTTTATTTCACCGGGGGCTCTGCCTCTGCCAGCAAATTTTACGATTGGTATGACTCGTCGAAGCAATGGTGGCTCGCAAGCAGCTTCCAGGAACGGACGGCGGTCTATACGGTTTTGTCCTTTGAGGGAAATGTACTGACCGTACGGGCCTACCGCACGGACACCAATGCACTGATCGATTCGCCCTATGTCATTGAAAAAACGAAGCCCCAAGTACCGCCGGAGGAGGAAACCCGGCTGGAAGGCTGGCAATACGTGATGGAGGAGATTTTGGGCCCGTATGCCGTTTTGGTGGAGCCGGCGCTGGCAATTGCTAAATTTGTGCTGCGGCAGATTTTTCCCTGCATGCTTTCATAAAACCGATATTATTGAAAAGGGCGCGTTGCAAAATGCCAATTTTTACATTTTGCAAAGCGCTCATGCTGACTTGCTTGCAGCCGCCTCTTTGTTTTATTTTAAAAGGTGTCTACAGGAAGATGCCTGCTCATTTATCATGACTTTTATCTGCTGAAAAAGCTGGAAAGACGACAAAAAGTTTACAGTTATAATTGCTCCGTATCGTCCGATACTAGGAAGGCAAACGCGAAAAGTAAATTTTGAAATAAGGAGTGTATAACGAAATGGCTAGAAGCGGTAATTCCAGCATCGTTCCGGAGGCGCGCGAGGCGCTCAACCGTTTTAAGATGGAGGCTGCCAGCGAAGTCGGCGTAAACCTCAAGCAGGGTTACAATGGCGACCTGACGTCCCGTGAGGCTGGCTCTGTCGGTGGACAGATGGTCAAAAAGATGATCCAGTCTTATGAAAACGGCATGAAATAACAATAGTCTGTAGGCAAAGGGAGGCCGCGCATTGGTGCTGGCTTCCCTGATTTTTTTGATTCAGAGAACCATGGAATGATAAGCTTTTGCGTCACAGCTCAAGCACGCTCTCCGAGGCCTGCCCTGTGAGCAGAAGAACGGCGCACACGCTCAATAGTGAATAGCCGGAAAGAGGCGCGTGCAGGACGATGCGTTTTTCACATGGCTCAAGCGTATGTCCATCGACTGTCGTAATGGCGCGCTGGATACTAACCACAGGGTCCGTATCCGAAATACTGGAAAGCGTCAGCGTATCCCGTGCGGTCAGGCCACAGGTCAGCGCGGTAGTGCCGGTGTGCAGAAGCATGCGTGCGGCGGTTTCGTTTTCGGTTTCCAAGATAGAGATGACCCCGTCTGAAAGAGCAAGTGGATGGCTAAAAAGGGCCTGCTGGGTTTTGAAGATCAGAAGTGCCTGTTCGGCCTGAATGGAATCCAGCCGGCTGGTCTCATACAGGAGGAATCGCGCCGGACCGATGGCATATTGAGCGGCATGTGCCCCACAGATGTGAAGCACGCCGCCGTGCCGTTCCAAAACGCGGCAAAGAGGGAGCCGGATCGCTGCATCATTCTCCTCGCCCAGCAAAAAAATAGGTATCATCCTGCTGCCTCCCGCGAAAGTTTTTCCAATATTTAATCCGCTGTTCGATAGTCTGGGCAAGAAGAAATAAAATATACGTGTGTGCGTTCGCTTCATTGCTCTTCACCCGCGTCTGCTGTGCTTTTATCGATATCGTCGTCAGACAGCTCGAGCTCAACGCCATTGATCCGCTGCATCCGTTTCTATAACCAGTCTGCGATACCTGTGGCGGTTTTTGGTACCGCGTTGTTTTGCTTCCCCGGATCGGGTGTATGCAGGAAAGCGGCCATCTCATTCAGGCTGAGAATCAGATACGGCCCGGCAAGCAGATCCGTCAGGAAATTGATGGACAGAATGAGCATGATGGGGAGGGTTATATTTTCGCTTTCCCAATAAAGCATGATTCCCACCCCAATCGATATCACCACCGGCAGCAGTATCCAGAAAAAGGAGAAAAACATGCGAATCATTCGAAACAGGCGATGTTTGGTCAGAATAACGCTGCCTTGCAGCGCGGCGGACACAAATATAGAATTGTCCCAGATCAGCAGGTAAGGCGCCAGACAGAGCTTCAGAGTGGCGAGCAGATAGAGAATCTCCAAAAGAATCCCTACCGGAAATGCACAAACATTTAAAAAAAGTGATGGCAGGACGAAGTGCGGAAAGCCAATACATACCGCCTTCCCCCAGAGCCCGGCGCGGGAGAGAAATGAAAGAGCATGGACCACTTGTGTTCCCCGGTTTTCCGCAGGTGCAGAAGCGCGGCGATATCGCCGCAAAAAAGGGGCGCGCTAAGGACGCTAGCAATCAGGCGGGCGAGGATGCGCATGCTGGGATTGGACAGAAAAGGGATGGTTTGTACGAGGAGATCTGTCAGAGGCAATAAACCGAACACAAGAAGAGAGCATAGGAAGATAAAACCAAAGTTCTCCCGATAGAGGATGCGTGCCGCCCGGCGAAATTTACGATTCACCAATTTTTCCTCCCGTCATTTATACATTGAATATATCATATTTCTTCTCCACCGACAAGTTGTAAGGACAGTATGGGCATGCGTACCCGCTTTGTGTGGAAAGGAGCCTAGCTTGACAATGGCAAGTACAATTTGATATGATAACTTTAAACAAAAAGATTTCTTCCGTTTTCTTAAGAAGTGAAGAAACGGACGCGGCTTTGGCCGCACTTTCCGGGGTCGTCTGAGAGGGTGGATTTTTATGATCCGCGCCCGCCTGATGGGAGCAAAAGAGGAGTGACCTGAATGATGAATACGGATCATCTGTGCATGAGCTGTATGCGGGAAATCGGCGATGAGGAGCAGTGCCCTTACTGCGGATTTCATGCCGATTCGCCACAGCTTGCGCCATATCTGCCCTTGCGTACGGCAGTGGCGGAGCGTTATCTGGCGGGAAAGCTGCTCGACTACAATGGCGACGGCGCGACCTATATGGGCTGGGATCTGGAAATGAATACGCCGGTGGTCATCCGTGAATTTTTACCCGATGCGATTGCGCAGCGTGGGGAGGATTTGTCGCTCACTCCCATGTCGGGCTGTGAGATTACATATCGGGACTGCTATCAGAGCTTTTTGGAATTATGGCGCAAGCTTGCGCGCATGCGGGGCCTGTCTGCGCTGATTCTGGTTTTTGACATTGTGGAGGATCATGGGACTGCGTACGCTATTTCTGAATATACCGAGGGGGTCACGCTGCGGGAATATCTCCTGCGCAGCCCTTCCGGTTACCTTTCCTGGGAACAGGCGAGAATTTTATTCATGCCGGTGCTTTCCACACTCGGGACGCTGCACAGCGCCGGGATCATCCACCGCGGCCTTTCTCCCACGACGCTGGTCGTCGGGAAAAACGGGAAAATGCAGATTACAGGCTTCAGCATCTGGCAGGCGCGTACGGCTCGGGGAGACCTGACGGCACAGCTTTTCCCGGGCTATGCTGCAATTGAGCAATATGGATTTGAGGGGCAGCAGGGCCCCTGGACGGATATCTATGCCTTTTCCGCTGTGCTGTATCGGACGCTGATTGGCAGCACGCCTCTGGAGGCTACCTCCCGCGTAACAAATGATCGGCTCATGGTGCCTGGGAAGTTTGCCGAACAGCTGCCCGCATATGTTATCAATGCGCTGATGAATGGCCTGCAGATCCTCCCGGAGGACCGTACCCGAACGGTGGAGCAGCTACGTGCGGAGCTCTCTGCATCACCCAGCGCGTCTAACGCAGCCATTGCTTATGCCGGAAAAGAGGAAACGCCGCCATCCCGGCAGGAACCGGCGCGCGGCAATCAGAAAAAAGCATTCTCTGTGTCCAAAACGGCCTTAAAAGCGGGGCTGATCAGCATTGCGGTTTGCCTTTTGCTGTTCATGGTGCTGGTTATGACGGTATGGCGCGATGATTTGGGATTGTTCGTCAAGGGGGATGAGGCGACCACGCTTGCTTCCAACACAGCAGAGCTGGTGAAGGTGCCGGATTTTACGGGCCAAAACTATACCAACATTGCAAACGATCAGAGCTATATGAACAATTTTGTCTTCGAAACAGAGTATCAGGATAGCGATATGCGCGGGAAAGATGTTGTAATTTCACAGGATATTGCGGATGGGACGGAGGTTCCCAAGGGAACAAAAATCAAGTTGGTCATCAGCAGCGGAAATGAAGAGATTCTGCTCCCGGATTTCAAAGGGCAGAATTATGCCACGGTCAAATTGAAGCTGGAAGAACTGGGGTTCCAGTGCCGTGCGATTTTGGAGGCCAATCAGAATCCCGAACGCGCCGGAAAAATCGCTGCAATGATCACTCAGCCGGAGAAGGCTTATAAAAAGGGCACGGAGGTCTATGTGAAGGTTTGGAGCGAGGTCCAGACGGAGGAAGCGTCACAGATTATTGTAACGGTTGTGCCGGACGCTTCTGGAGAATGACAGTGGAAGGATGAGAAGCTTTATGGTGATCCGTGCTTTTGCGCTGCAGGACAAAGACGCTTATCTTGCCATGGGCAAGGATTTTTATGCAGGAGACGGTACGCTTTTTCCAATTTCAGACCAGAAGCTGCTCGATACCTTTGATTGCCTGATGCAGGGCGAGCCAGGCTTGCGCGGCTGTATTCTGGAGCATGAGGGGCAGGCTGTCGGTTATGCGCTGCTGGTTTCCTACTGGAGCTGCGAGGCGGGCGGCAAAACGGTGCAGCTCGAAGAGCTTTATCTCTCCGAGCAGGTGCGCGGATGCGGTCTTGGTTCGCAGTTCATGGAGTGGATGCTTCGGGAATATGCAGGGAGCGCAAAGCGGTTCCGCCTAGAGGTCTGTCCGCGCAACCAGCGCGTAAAAAAGCTGTATGAACGATATGGGTTCGAGCTTCTGCCCTATGAGCAGATGGTGCGCAATATGGAATAAAAGATTCATTTGCTGAGCCGCCGTCCAGCAATTGCCGGACGGCGGCTTTTGTTGTGTCTTCCCAGAGAAACTTACTGTGCGGATGGGTTATGCAAGCCCTGTGACCCGTGCAAAGAATGTCACCAGCATACAGGCCGCCATGCCGGTCAGTGTGGGAATCAGGAAGGCGGCGGCAGTCCATTTCCAGCTGCCAGTCTCCTTATGGATGGTTAGGCAGGTGGTGGAGCAGGGCCAGTGCAGGAGGGAAAAGAGCATCGTACACACTGCGGTCAGCCATGTCCAGCCATTGGCGACCAGCAGCTCCCGTAGGGCGGAAAGGCTTTCAAAGTCGATGATATGGCCCTTTGCCATATAGGCCATTAAAATGATGGGAATCACAATTTCGTTGGCGGGGAAGCCGAGGATAAAAGCAAAAAGAATCACGCCGTCGAGCCCCATCAGGTGGGCAAGCGGGTCGAGAAAATGCGCACAGTGCATCAGGAGGCTCATCCCATCGATCTGAATGTTTGCGGTCAGCCAGATAATGAGGCCGGCGGGGGCGGCGACACCTACGGCGCGCCCCAGGACGAAAAGCGTACGGTCAAAAATCGACCGGATGATCACTTTGCCGATCTGTGGGCGGCGGTAGGGCGGCAACTCCAAGGTGAACGAGGAGGGGATTCCCTTCAGGATCGTACCGGAGAGCAGCCGCGAAACCAGAAAGGTGATGGCAACCCCAAGCACAATCACGCCGACGAGCATGAGCGCGGATACGACCGATTGCAGGGGCGCAATCACGCTGCCGGCAAAGAACATGGTAATCAGCGCGATGATCGTGGGCAGCCTCCCGTTGCAGGGGGCAAAATTGTTGGTCAAAATTGCAATCAGCCGTTCGCGGGGGGAATCGATGATGCGGCAGCCAATGACACCGGCGGCATTGCATCCGAAGCCCATACAAATCGTCAGCGCCTGTTTCCCGCAGGCGTGCGCTTTTTTGAAGTGGTGGTCTAGATTAAAGGCGACGCGCGGCAGATAGCCGAAGTCCTCCAGCAGAGTAAAGAGCGGGAAGAAAATTGCCATGACGGGGTTTAAGAAAAACCTTGTGGGACAAGGGTTTGCGGGTTCTTGTCCTATCTATCCAAGCTCAAAAAATACTGCAAAAAATAGACCCGTCCATCTCTAAAATAATTATATAACACATAACACTTTATTTCAATAAAGAATTGTATTTTGATTTTCTAACTTGTATCAACCATGCTTTAGCACCTCCCAAAATATCTTTGTGGTCAGTTCCCCCGACGGGGTGGGGTCATCATCCGCTGATTGCGAAATAGGCGGCGGTTCCATCTTTGTCAAGGGCGGACGTAGTCCGTTCCATTTACCCTTGACAAAGATGGAACCGTCGTCTACAATCCAGCGGCGAATGATGACAACAATCAAAAAACACATACCATACCCCAAAATCAAATATATGCCTCGAAGCACAAATAGACCGCATTCAATGAATGCAGTCTATTTGTTTCTTCTCAGCAATTTTTATCAACTAAGGGGTTATGGAATATTGCGTATGTTCATTGCTCTTGTGCTTGCAGTTCTTCTAATTTTTCAATCCGTTTAGATGTCCGTGGATGGTCTTGTTGCATTCTATCAATAAAACGCATATTTTCCCCTAAGCTCATTTTTTGAAGCAGGTATAGAGCGTCTATAAGTCCTTCGCCATGCCCAATCTCATATGCGAATTTATCCGCCCGCAGTTCATTTTTACGCTCGTTCCCTGACAAAAGCACATTCCCAACAAATAAGCTTACCATTACACTGAGATTAAGCATAAAACGCAAACACAAAAATAATGCCTGAAAAAGTCCAGCGGTGTGTTTTGTGTCTGGGTCGTCAAGGTCAAGGAAAAACAAGCTCAGTATTTTTAAAAACAAGTCTACAAACAGAACATAGATAGAAAATAATCCGTTTCCAACCCGGTTCAGCATTTTCATATGTGTATCTTTGTTGTAGATATGTGCAAACTCATGTGCAATAATCCCTTGCAGTTCTTCAATGCTGAAAGTGTTAATTGCCCCTTGTGTAACCGCTACTGTGTGCGTACCAAGTGCAAATGCATTTACTGAAAGATTATCTATAATGAAAATCTTTATACGCGGAAGGTCTGGATAAAGTGCTTTCGCGTCCTCGTAAACGCCGTCAAACAAAGGTAGTAAATATTCTTTCTCTTGTTGGGTTTCTGGCGGTCTGACACCATTCATGAGTTTCTGAATGCGTTCGCCAAAGACTAAAGCTGTAAAAATCGAAAGAGCATATAAAACAACGCATGTTATAAATGCTTCCTGATATGACATAAAACGATTAGAGGATAATATGAGGAATGAACCAATGAAGTAAAGCAGGAACCACACAATATACGTCCAATGAGAAAGACAAAATATTGCCAGCTTTTTCATGCGTGGATATATGACTTGCCACATGTGTAGACCCCCAATCATTTTAATTAAAAAGGTTTATTTACTTTGAGTTTACAATGAAAGTTATTATCTTTTGATAGGAAAAATGCATTGCCAACAGAAAGTGTTTTAATTTCATCAGGGTGATACAAAAATTCGCGCACACGTTTTGCCGACCCCAACCCTGTTGCACTCGTTACTCTGCTTTGCTGTTCGACTTGATATGTCACTTCGACGCTTTCACGAGTGCCAAGAATATTTGCCCAAGTTTCCGCGTTGGTCGCACTATTTTGGCGAAGTACAATATAGTTGTTGCAGTTCTCTATCATTTGCTCGCGGAAAGATGTATCGACAGAATAATCTAAATCGCTGAGACTTTGCGTAGCAAGAACACAAGTAATATTTGCACTTCTCGATTTATTCACAAGGTCGATTAGGGCGGTGGAAGCATAGGAACTGACTTCATCAAAAATGAAGAAACCGCGTTCAAGATTGCTGTTAAAACATTTGCTTACAGCTTGCTTTGCATCAATCAAAACCATACGCCCCATGAGTGGTGATAATTCAGGATATAGAAGGGGATTTAAAATAAATAGGATAACTGCACGCTCCTGTATTGCTGTATAGATATCAATTCCGCTTTGGTCAAAAATCTGCCCCGCCTCGCTTTCTGCTATGGTACTGAAACGTGCGGTGGCACTTTCTGCAATTTTTCCACAAGCTTTGGAGATATCAAGATTAAATAAATGCTCTTGCTTGTTGATTTCTTCTTGCTTTAATAAATTTGCACTTAATGAATTAAAGCTGTCTACACTCATGTGGTTGATAATTAATTGAAAGGATAGCTGGATATTGCTTTGCTGGAGCAGGATAATAAGACGCTGTAAAAAACGTTCTGTATTGCTTTTATAGTGCTGTTCGCTCCATTCTGTTAAGTGAATAAGCATATCCTTGCACGCAGTTGGGGAAGCTCTGTGAAACGGATTGTATTTACTGGATTGCTCTGGTTCTGAAAGATTAACAATGTACAGCTTCTTTTTGTGCTCTCTGCAAAATTGCTTTGTGATTTCAAGAATGGAACCTTCGCCAATATCGCCTTTACCGTCTATAAGCAGAATGGGATAATTTTCTACTATGCCATGTTCAATGAAATTAGAGAGTGCAACCGTTTTTCCGCTTCCGGTTGTACCAGCAATGAAAATGTGTTTTGCGTTGTCTGGAACATATACGTTTTTACGTCCATTTAACCCAATAAGCGTGGCATTTTCTTCTTGACTGTTTATGTGTTTCTTCTTCTGTCGTGGTTTTCGTAGAATTGGTTTCATCTCCCTCCAAAAGTTGAAAATTTTGCGTAGCAAATAACTGCGTCTGCTCTCCCAAAGCACAACGACAAGAGCAATTAATATAACCGTAAGTAAAATCGCATTACCATACTGTTCTGCTCCGCGTCCAAATAAAAGATATCAATTCATCCATGCTCGAATTCCTCCTTCATTTTTCTCAACTCTAAGATTTCTATAGTAGGATAAATTGTGTGGTTCTGTTCAATGATTTGTGCAATTTTATTTTCTTTATCTGTAACTACCCAATATGTAAAATCGTAGTTCATAAAATCCTGTTTGATATTTTTTTCAAGTCTATCCTTGTTTTTTAAAGACAGTTCAACTTCAACGCAAAAAAATTTATTGTCTTTATAAAATATAAAATCAGGTCTATGTTTACGATTGCTGAACCCGTCTATGCTGTGTAATTGCTTTTCTGTGCGTATATCTTGGAAGGGAATGCCTTTTACGTTATGAAAATATATCGCTACATTTAAAACCGTGATATCATGTGAAATTTGCTCTAATCTGGTTTTTTCAGTTCTCGCAGGCAATCCGATTAGTATTTTTGCTCGGTGTGTTAAACTGTATATACTCGGTATCCCATAAATGATTTTTTGACGTGTAATATATCCTTTTTCTATGAGTTTCTTCAAACGTCTATCGCATGTCCTTAAACTTGGAAAACTTGCTAAAATACATATTTGCTTACCAGTAATGACACGCCAGCGATTGATTTCGTTAAAAATGAGATAGTCTCGTTTCACAAGTCTAAAATTGCTCATGTGTCCTCCTTCTCGGGTGGGTTTGAGGTTGTTAAGGGGAATGGGGTGTATAGGGAATTCTCCTTAAGTGTTTTTAAACAGAAAGATATGATTTATTATTTATTTAGTTAGTTATTTAATTGTTTAGTTTTTTATTTATATTATTGAATTATTATTTTATTAATTTATATATTATGTATGTAGTTGCTGCTGCCGCTGCGTGTGATAGTAATTATTTATTTAATAATTAAACATGATGAGGGCGTGGGGTCTCGAC
>DAWDUP010000015.1:0-15248 GCA_052346825.1 Candidatus Fimivicinus sp.
AAAATGGCTTTGAACTATTACAGGAAAATGCGGCGCGGGAGGAAAACCATCTGTATATCGCCCTGTGCGCGCAGTATACGGGAGCAAAAACGGCATGTTCGCCCGGCATGCCCTATATTGGCCGGCTGTCTGACTGCCGGACAGAAGCCGCTTTGCTCTTTTTGCAAAAGCAGCGCCAACGCCTGGCAGCCCGCACGCACGCGCTGCGCCGGTCGGAACAGGAGCCGGAGGAATGCGCCCGGTTGGAGGCGGCTGCCGCGGAGCTGGACGAGGCGATGAAAGGGATGGAGGCCGCTTTGCCACTGCAAAAGGAGGATTATTAACAGGATGATTTGCGTAAAGGATATTTATGATTTTGTCAATGAAATCGCGCCTTTCGACCGGCAGGAGAGCTGGGACAACAGCGGGCTTCTGGTGGGGGATTCGGCGCAGCAGGTGGAAACGCTCGCCGTTGCGCTCGATATTACGCCGGAAGCGGTCCATCAGGCTGAAAAGGAGGGTGCGCAGTTATTCGTCAGCCATCATCCGGTGATCTTCCATGCGCAAAAGCAGTTCCCGGCGCAGGAGCCCGCCTATCTGCTGGCGCGTGCGGGCATGAGCGCGGTCTGCGCGCACACCTGCCTGGATGTGGCGCAGGGAGGGGTCAACGATGTGCTTGCGGAAAAGCTCGGTTTATCTGCAGTGAAGCCGGTACCCTCCGAGGAGGGTGCGCCCCTGCTTCGCATCGGCGCCGTACAGCCCATGGATACGCCGACGCTTGCCGGAGAGGTAAGCCGCCGGCTGAAAGCTGCGGTACGTGTGGCCTCGGCTGATGCGGGCAGGCTTATCACACGTGTGGCGGTTTGTGGCGGCGCGGGCGCCGACTTGATGGCGCAGGCCAAAGCGGCGGGCGCGGATGCTTATGTAACCGGAGATGCAAACCATCATGAATTTCTGGACGCGCTGCAGATGGAACTGACGCTTCTGGCCGCCGGGCATTATGAAACGGAGAATCCGGTAGTGGACGTGCTGGCACGCAGGCTTTCCTCGCGTTTTCCGGAGCTGCGCGTGGTGCGCATCCCGCAGGAGGGGCCGGTGGCATGGGTTCAATTTGATGACAGGGAGTCATTGTAATGGCGCTTGACGGTATTTTTCTTCATTTTTTAAAACAGGAGATCGAACGCGAGGCACTCGGTGCACGTGTGGAAAAGGTGAGCCAGCCCTCGAAGGAGGAGCTGGTGCTCTCGTTGCGTAACCGCACGGGAGCATATAAGCTGCTGCTCAGTGTGCGCTCCAACAGCCCTCGGGTGCATTTTACAAAATATGCGCCGGACAACCCGCAGACACCGCCGATGCTCTGCATGCTCCTGCGCAAAACGCTCGTGGGAGCGGTGCTCACCGGGCTGCGGCAGGTGGGGCTCGACCGCGTGCTTTTCCTCGATTTCGACGCGAGCAATGAAATTGGCGATCGGGTGCATCCGAGCCTGTGCATCGAAATCATGGCGCGCCATAGCAATATCATCCTGCTCGACGAAAACGGCGTCGTCATTGACGCGGTCAAGCGGATCGACGCGGCCAAATCATCCGTGCGGGAGATTTTGCCCGGCGTGCCCTATGAGCTGCCACCCGCGCAGGAGAAGATCGACCTTCTGCAGGAGGACGCGCGCACTGCCTATGAACGCATTCTGCCGGAAGGGGAGGCGCGCCTTTCCGCCGCGCTGCTGCATTCCCTGCAGGGCGTGTCGCCGATCGTCTGCCGGGAGCTTGCAAGCCGCGCGGCGGGGGAGGATCTTCCTGTCTCCTCGCTCAGCCTTGCGCAACAGGACATTCTGCTGCAGGAGCTGGAGGAGCTGCTCAAGCGTGTGCGCGGCGGCAGTCCGGAGCCGGAGATGGTACTGGACCAGGAGGGCAAGCCCGTCGATTTTGCGTTTCTTCCCGTTCGCCAGTATGGCTCTTTGATGCATGTGCGCGCTTATCCGGAATTGTCGGCGCTGCTCGACGATTTTTATACCGAACGCGATCGCGCTGAGCGCACCAAACAGCGTGCGCAAGATTTATTCCGCCTGTTGACGAGCACCATGGAGCGCATTACGCGCCGCCTGAACGCTCAGCGTGCGGAGCTTGCGGCCAGTGAGGACCGGGAGGAGCTGCGCATCCGTGCGGAGCTGATCAACGCTTATCAATATACGCTGGAAAAGGGCGCGCCGTTTTACGACGTGGAAAATTACTACGATGAGAACCGCATCCTGCGCATTCCGGCGGACCCCGCCCTTACGCCCGCGCGCAATGCGCAGAAGTATTACAAGGAGTACCGCAAGGCGCAGACGGCCCAGAGGGTGCTCACGGAGCAGATCGCCGCGGGAGAGCAGGAGCTCCAATATATCGAGAGCGTATTCGACGCTTTGAGCCGCTCTCAGTCGGAGCGTGAACTCGCGGAGATTCGGGAGGAGCTGGCGGCAGGAGGTTATCTCAAGCGTAGGCGCAGTGCAAAGCAGAAGGTACCCAAGGCGCTGCCGCCCATGGAATTCTGCACGGACGACGGCTTTTCCATCCTTGTCGGGCGCAACAATGTGCAAAACGACAAGCTATCTCTGAAGATGGCTGCGAAGAATGATCTGTGGCTACACACCAAAAATATCCCCGGCTCGCATGTCATTCTGGTGACTGGCGGGCAGGAGCCGAGTGGGGAAGCGCTCGTTCAAGCCGCTCAGCTCGCTGCCTGGTTTAGCCGTGCGCGGGAGTCGTCGTCTGTTCCCGTAGATTATACACCCGTGCGCATGTTGCGTAAGCCGCAGGGCGCGCGGCCGGGCAAGGTGATCTATGACACCTATCGCACGCTGAGCGTCCGCCCGTCCGGAGAACTCGCGCAGCGGCTTGCGCAGCATAAATGACTATTTGTAATAAATTGTAATTTTTTAAGCCTGTTTTATGCTAATTAGGCATAAAGCGGGCTCTTTTTGTCAAAAAATAGCCCGCAAATTTGTCTATTACTACAAAAACGTAACAAAAGGGTTACAATTTTGTAATCATGTGATATAATAAAAACAACAGAAGTTCGTATGAGCGTATGGACGGTTCGTATTGATCAAATATTTTATTTTCCTTGCTCTTTTATATAACAGAATTTTTAGGAGGCATTTTGTATGGATGTCATCACGAAGGAATATTCTTTTCCATCGGTTACCGGTCTTTCCGATATTTATGCAAAAAGCTGGGCGCCCGCAGGCGGGCAGGAGGTAACGGCTATCTTTCAGATGTTACATGGCATGGCGGAGCATGTAACGCGTTATGATGCGTTTGCCTCGTACCTGTGCACGCAGGGATTTGCCGTTTTTGCCAACGATCATATCGGGCACGGCAGAAGCGCGGCAAACGACGAGGAGCTGGGCTACTTCGGTGAGGAGGACGGCTGGAAAGCCTTCGCGCGCGATGCAAAGGCGCTGACCGATTTGGCGCGCCGAGAGTACCCGGGTGTGCCTGTCATCGTGTTTGGACACAGCATGGGTTCCTTTGTGGCTCGTTATTACACAGAGCTATATGGCAATGAAATCGACGGCGCGGTGTACTGCGGCACGAGCGGGGAAAATCCGGCGGCGGGGATTGCCGTCGGGCTTGCGAGTTTTATCGCAAAGCGCCGCGGCAGCCATTACCGTAGCGAATTTATCAACCGGCTGGCCTTTGGCAGTTATAATAAAAAATGCGGGACGCCCCGCACAGCCTTCGATTGGCTGACCAAGGATGCGAAAATGGTTGACCGGTATGTGCAGGACCCTTGGTGTGGCTTCCTGTTTACCGCAGTGGGCTATCACGATCTGTTTAGCCTCTTGAAGCATGTGTCCTCACCCAAATGGTATCAGAAGGTGCCATATCCGCTGCCGATCCTGCTGACTTCTGGCGAGATGGATCCCGTGGGCGACTATGGAAAAGGCGTGCGGCAGGTCTACCGAGATCTGAAAAAGACAGGGCATGGAGATGTAACGATCAAGCTTTATCCGGATGACCGGCACGAGATTCTCAACGAGACCGACCGCGAGACTGTCTTTGCGGATATCGCCGCATGGGCGCGCCGCGTAGTGGGAGAGGCGCGTGGAGATGCGCCTGAGGTTAGCTGATAAAGCGGCACAGGATTCAGATAGGGAGATATTTTTACGGGGCGGCCAACCGTTAAAGCTGCTCTGTAAAAAGTGTTTATCAATAGGAGTGTGTGAATTTTGAAAACGCTGTTGGTCTATTATTCCAATCAAAAAAGCATCCGCTCACTTTGTGAGAATTCCGCGCGGGAGGGCGAGGTAGACGTCCTTGAGCTGCGCGAGCGCTATGACCGGGGTGTGCTTTCCGCCGCCACGGTCGGCGCCTATTTGGCCGTGAGAGGCCTGGGCTCCAAAATCGATCCATTCGAGATTGATCTGGATGCCTATGATGCGATTATCCTGGCAACCCCTGTGTGGAGAGGGAGTCCTGTGCCGGCGGTCAATGCCTTTTTGCATAAGGCCGATTTGCGCGGCAGGGAGATTTCCGGCCTGCTTTTGCATGGAAGAAGGCACGCTGCCAAGGCGAAGGAAATGCTTCGGGAGCGCGTCCGGCTTGCAGGCGGCGATTGCCGCGATATCGTATGTGTATCAGCCAAAGAGCTGCGCGAGAAGAACTGCGACGTGTTTTCGTTTGCCAAAACGAGCACACGTCTCGCCCCGGTTCTCTCCTAGCCCCCCAGCGCGCAGTGAAAGTGAACCATCGGTCTTCTGCGGAAGATACGATGGTTTATTTTTTGCTGTAAAATGGTGCCTGTGTGATTGGAGTGTAATTATAGAACTTTAGAACACCCAATAATATCAACTATTTGCTGACTATCGGCAAGAGGTTTTATCCAAATTACTTTTTTAGATAAATTTGCGGGTAAGCCTTATCTCTAATTTTAAGATCCTTTCTAATTGCTTTTACTATATCTGTAAGGTACGCATCGTGAAGACTATCTTCCTTTCCAACCGCCTCGTTCTCATACAGCAAAATGCTTTTTTACAACTTCCTCGCTTCCTACAATGAGCAGCTTGTCACGATGATAAGTATATTTCGAAATGGCATCTCTATTGCTGTTATTCGCTGCGAGATTATGTAATGCCTCAATATACGAAATATAGTGCTCCTCGTTCAGTTTCTGTGTATATTCCTTCAGTTTGTTTCTGTTGAAGTGTTTTTCGTTTTCCTTCCCCATGAATGAATTCCTTTTCATTGATGTTTCAGAGTATCGCATATAAATACTCGGTATTAGTAGAAATTTTTACACCACCCTACGCAGGACTCTCATTGATTTCGCCAATCAGTGATGTGATTTTTTCATAGAGACAATAGCGGGATTTTTCCGTTGCTTTTTTCATTTATTCGCATTAGCTTTGAATTTGGAACCATCGATATAGATATGCTCTAAGTCAACTTTATCTTGTTTAAAATCTGAAAGAAACAGTAGCAAATTGCCTATCGGCATTTCCCTGGGCGGAAAAGAGTATGAAAACGGCGTCGATCTGACAAAGGATGAGTTTTATAATTTGCTGGTGCACAGCGAAGAATTTCCCCAGACCTCACAGCCGTCTCCGCAGATCTTCCTGGATTATTTTGAGCAGGCAAATAAAGACGGAGATAATATTATTGCGATTCTGCTGTCTTCCAATCTCAGCGGTAGATACCAGAGTGCGGTGCTGGTAAAACAGATGGAAGAATTGGACCCAATGCGTTTGGAATTGTGTATGTGGAGAAAGAATAGAGACGTGAAAGACGCATAGATAGATGAGGGGAACTGCCCAAATGCAGCTCCCCTTATGTTTTGAAATGAAAATTTAGTTTTCGTTATTCTGCGCTGCTAATTCCTGCAGGATGATACCATGCTGCCTGCGGTTCAGTTTATAGCAGAAAAGCAGAACAATAGCAATGGCAGAGAGAACAACCGGCATCAGGTTCATGCAGATATTGATCATATGCAGAGAACTTTCAGTCTGTGCTACATTGGGAATGTAGCCTGCTGCATTTAACAGAATACCCAGAAGGAAAGGGCCGACAGCACCGCCCAGCTTCATGGATAAGCTGGTGCTTGCATATACGAAACCGTCAGTACGGATACCGCTCTTCCACTGACCGTATTCTACGGTGTCGGGAACCATGCCGTAGATCAGACCGGTTACCAGTCCGTTGGCTACGTTGCTGACGCAAAGAAGGAACATCATAGTTCCGGAGCTCATAGTGTCGGGACTTGCGAAGAATACAATTAGATTGCTGACAATCATCAACGCATAGCCGAAGATGCAGGTATAATTTTTCTCTTTAAAGATCTTCAACAGATAGAAGCCGAAGAAAGCAGCCAGTCCGGAAAGAATGCCGGCGAGAGAGAAGTATACGCTGGCAAGTTCGCGATTGTTCCAGATATAGCTGAAGTAGTAGGTTGCTACGGTGCTTCGACCGTAGTTCAGGAAGCCGTAAGCAAAGAAGCTGACCAGAATAATGAGCAAAGGCGGGTTTTTGGCAATGACGCGGACCAGCTTACTGAATTTAATTTTCTGGCTTGCGGGGGGATATACTACCTCTTTGGTTCCTTTGCAGCAGATAAATGCCAGAGGAATGGAAAAGATGGAGATTGCAAGCACAGCTTTTACGTAGCCGCCTGCCATATCGCCGTTTGCGCCGCCAAAGCTGGCTACCAGAGGCAGTACCAGACCGCTGGCAAGGGCGGAGGCAAGAGAAGATACCAGAATACGGTTGCTGGCAAATTTGGAACGCTCATTTGCATAAGGTGTGACACAGGAGTTCAATGCACCGTAGGGGATATCCCACATGGTGGCAAAGACAACAGCGAGTACATATAGGACGCATGCATAGGCAGTTCTGGCAGATGTGCTCCAGGTCGGATGTGCCCAGAAAAGCAGGGTGACAGTCGGAACCAGAAGAAAGGCACCGGTCATCATCCACGGGCGGTAGCGTCCCCAGCGGGACTTGGTGTTGTCTGCCAGAAGTCCGATCAGCGGGTCGTTGATTGCGTCAAAAGCACGTACAGCAAGAAACAGAGTAGACACAGCCACCATCGGAACCATGGCCACATCCGTCAGAAAGAACATCAGATAAGAACTTACAATAACCCAACACAGATTCATGGGCGCTCCACCCAGCGCAAAGGCAACCTGACGCATGATGGATTCGACTCCATGGTAGTAGGTCTGTTCTTTTTGTTTGTTTTCCATAAGTATTTTATTCTCCTTCCTCATTTACAAGTGACGGCGTTTTGCGGAGAACGCTGCCAGCGTGCAGAATTTATGTGAAATCATTGGTAAGGCTGCACGAAAATTTTTGTGAAACATTTACGCGATTCCTCTTGCTTTTTTATTATAAATTAGACTATCATAAAAATAAAAAATAAGCCAATAGTTTTTTTATATGCATTTTGCATTCTTTTTGGCTATGAATGAAAAGAAAAATATGAAAATCACGCAAAAAGATACCGGGGGTGTAGCAATGCGTTTAGTACAGCTTGAGTATTTCATCAAAATTGCGGAGTGCGGTTCCATTACAAAAGCAGCTCAGGAATTATATGTCAGTCAGCCCAGCCTGACCAAGGCTATTGCCAATCTGGAGGCAGAGTATGATATACGGCTTTTGGAGCGAACTCCGAAAGGGGTGCGGATGACGGCCAGAGGCAGTGAATTTCTGGAGTATGCACGGGATGTCATCAATTCCAGGCAAAAGTTGGAGGATACTTTCGGGAAGAAAGAGACCGTTCCGGTGCAGCGGCTGTGTGTGGCCAGCCAGCAGTTTGATTTTCTCTATGACCTTCTGGAAGAGGTATGCAGGGAAAATCAAATGATGGTAAATGTGATGATGGCAGAGGTAGACAGGGGAACTGTTCTGAAACGGGTAAAGGGAAGAACTGCTGATGTGGGAATTCTGATTCTGACTGATTCCGACCGGAAAGATTTTGATAATGAGATAAAAAAGAATGCACTGGAGGCACATAAGATGGCACATTCCGGGGTATATGTGTGTATGGCATCCCTCTCACCTTTTTACGGTCGGACGGAGGTGAAATGCTCTGAAATATCGGACTATCTTCATGTGGCTCTAGATATGGATGAACAGTTGATTCGAAAAATGTATCTGGGAGATTTGGAAGGTTCTGTGGATAATGAGCAGCTGATCTGCTGCAACACCATCAGTGCATGCCTGTATTTCATGAGGGAGGCAGGGGCGCTTCTCTACATTCCCAAGTGGGTGAAGGGACTTCTGGAGAAGGAAGATGACATCCATGTGATTCCTTTGATGAAAGATGACGGCAGCCCTTACCCGATGGTCAATCATCTTGCTTGGGTTAAACGGGAGGATGAGGAACTGACGATCCCTGAGCAGCGGTTTGTACATCTTTTACATGAAAAGGTGGCTGAAACAGATCGGTAATTTTGACAATATAATGAAGAAACAGATGCAGACATTCATTTTGTCTATATAATGCATATAAAATTTATGAATTTGAAATTTCTATTTTGTGTGGATTATAATAAAAGTGCGGAACAGAAAATAGGATTCTCTTGCTTTTGAAATCTTGTTTTAAAATGAAGAAAGGATGAAGTATTATGGCGAAAGTACATTTGGAAAGTGTTCCGGGCCTGATAAAAAAGGCCGGAGAAATTCGTAAAGATATTGCACGCAGCGCGCGCTATGCCGGAAATGTTCATATTGGCGGCCCCATGTCTGCGACAGATATTGTGACAGCATTGTATTACAAATATCTGGGCTTTGACCCGGACAACGTAGAGGATACCGAGAGAAATATGTTTGTCCTGAGCAAGGGACACAATGGTATTCTGCTCTACTGTATTTTCTGTGATCTGGGTATGTATCCCTGGGAGGAGTTGTTCGATCATTACAATACCATCGGACATACCTTCGGCGCACATCCCAACCGCAAGTATGTACGCGGTATCGAGGTTTCCACCGGTTCTCTAGGTCACGGCCTGAACTGGAGCATCGGCTTTGCTCACGCAAACCGCAACGAGGAAATCGATTCCCGTATCTACTGTCTGCTGGGCGACGGCGAGATGGAAGAGGGATCCAACTGGGAGGCTATCATGTATGCCGGTTCCCACAGCTTGGATAATATCGTAGCAATTGTGGATAACAATCACTGCTCCGCTTCTTTCTTGGCAGGAGAGAATATGAAATGGCAGTGGAACAGCATGGGCGACTGCTTTAAGAGTTTTGGTTGGGACGTATATGAGATTGATGGAACCGATATGTATGCCATTGACGAGACCCTTGCAAATCTGCCGAAGGTTGATCTTAAGAACCCCGGGAAACCGATTGCGATCATTTCCAATACTACTAAGGGACAAGGCGTGTCCTATATGATGGAGCGCAGCTATGCATGGCATATCGGCGGTCTGGACGATGAGAAGCTGGCTGAGACGGAAGCTTTGATTGATGCGTATACCGAAGAGCAGTTGAAAAGGAGGGGTTAAAAATGGGCGGATTTACATTTAATATTACCGATATGGCGGCTATGATGAATGCAAAAGATATCGTGACCAAGAAGATTATTGACATGGTAAAGAACAATCCAAAGGTTTGCTACATCAACTCTGATGGAACAGGACATTCCGGTCCTTTGCGTGATCTGTATGAGAGATTTCCGGATCGTGTACTGGATGTGGGAATCGCGGAGATGAATCTGGTTACCGTGGCAGCAGGTCTTGCAAGAAAAGGATATATCCCTTTCGGACAGACCTTCGGACCGTTCCTGTGTGTACGTGCTCTGGATCAGATTCATAACGATCTGGCATACAATGACTTGCCGGTTCGTCTGATTGGTACCCACGGCGGACTTTCTTCAGGATATGGCCCGACCCACAATACCATCGTAGAATTTGGCGTTATAAACACCATTCCGAATATGACGATGATTGCTCCCTGCGATGGAAATGAGTGTGTAAAGATGTTGGAAGCATCTTTGGCCTATCCGGGTCCCATTTATATCCGTATTCCCAGAGGTGAGGAGCCTGCTGTATACACTGAGGACTTTGACTATGAGATTGGCAAGTCGATTACCTTGAAAGAAGGTAAGGATGCAACCATTATTGCAACCGGTTCCGAGATACATTTCAGTATTCAGGCTGCAAAGCAGTTGGAAGAGGAAGGGCTGGATGTGGGCGTTATTGATATGCATACGATCAAGCCCATTGACAAGGATGCGATTATCAATGCAGCCCGCAAGACCGGCGTGATTATTACTGCCGAGGATCATAATGTGCTTGGCGGTCTGGGAAGCATTGTTGCAGACGTGCTGATGGAAGCCGGCGTACCTGCCCGCCTTAAAAAGATCGGCGTACCGGATCAGTTCGTAAGTTTTGGTTATCCGGAGGAGATTTATCCGCATTATGGATTCGACGGATCGGGAATTGCTAAGACAGTACGTGATTTTATCCTAAATAATCCTATTACCCTGTGAACCCCAAAACGGGTCGCCGCAAGGCGTCAACCTTGTTGTGGCCCGTTTTGCCCGGCGGCAGGTAAAACGCGGTCAGGAATTACATCCGCAGCCCGTGGTACGTGTAAATATGCTTGTACGAATTAAGCAAACGCGGGAAATGTGCTACAATAATGAAATCACATGTAAATATTTGACGCTTTCTTAAGCGTCAATTTTAAGGATAAATTTACTTGTATCTTCCCGTTTCGGTGAAGCCCTACAGATTGTGCAGGATAAGTTGAACTCGAAAAACTTCTATGCTTTCATGTAAAATATCTTAATACAGTACAAATGCAGACATGAATCTTTTCAGACAGTGGCCGTTTGACTTTTTCCTGGAAATGGCGTAAACTAATGGCTGATTAGAATAAACGAACAAAATACGCACAGACAATGCTGATTTGGAGGCAAAAGGTATGTATTGCACAAGGGAAATCACCCCTGACATCCATTGGGTAGGCGGCAATGACAGGCGTCTTGCACTTTTTGAAAATATGTTTCCGCTGCCCCAGGGTGTTGCCTATAATTCTTATCTGATCCTGGACAAAAAGGTTGCCCTGATGGACACCGTGGACGCGGCGATCACCCGGCAGTTTTTTGAAAATATTGACCATGTGCTTGCGGGGCGTTCTATCGACTATCTGGTCGTCAATCATATGGAGCCGGATCACTGCGCCAATATCGAAGAGCTGGCACGCCGCTATCCGGAGATGAAGATCGTTGGCAATAAAAAAACGTTTCAGATGATCAGCCAGTTCTATGACTTTTCGCTGGAGGACCGGTGTATGGAAGTGCGCGAGGGTGATACCCTTTCGCTGGGCGCGCACACGCTGAAATTCTATTTTGCCCCCATGGTCCACTGGCCGGAGGTTATGCTCGCCTATGAGGAGAGCCAGGGCATCCTGTTTGCAGCGGACGCGTTTGGCACGTTCGGCGCACATGATGGGGACATTTTCAGCGATGAAAAGGATTTCGAGCGCGTTTATCTCTCAGAAGCGCGCCGGTACTATGCCAATATTGTGGGCAAATACGGCCCGCAGGTGCAAGCTGCGCTCAAAAAGCTTGCTGGCGCCGATATCCGCGTAATCTGCCCGCTCCACGGCCCGATTTGGCGTGAGGATCTCGGCTACATTTTGGACAAGTACGACCATTGGAGCAAATACCTTCCGGAGGAGCCCGGTGTCGTGCTGGCCTATGCATCCATGTACGGCAATACGGAAAATGCCGTGGATATCATCGCAAATAAATTGGCGCAGCGTGGCATTGCGGCTTTAAGCGTCTATGACGTTTCCAAAACCCATCCCTCCGAAATCATTGCGGAGATGTTCCGCCTGAGCCATATGGTGCTGGCCGCTCCCACCTATAATATGGGCATTTATTATGGGATGGACAATCTCCTGCATGAAATAGCGGCGCTGAACCTGCAAAACCGCAAGGCGGCGATTGTTGGCAACGGCTCCTGGGCGCCCGCATCGGCGCAGCTGATGAAAAAGCAGCTCGAGGGTATGAAAAACATGACGCTCGTCTGCGAGCCGCTGGAAATCCGTTCCGCCCTGAAGCGGGAGCAGTTGCCCGCGGTGGACGCTCTGGTGGATGCGATCTGCGCATCGATGGAATAAAACAGACAAAAAGAAATCCCGGCGAGAACGGCTCGCCGGGATTTTTGTATCCGGTTCGGCAAAGAACAGTCCGGCGCCGTCAGACAGTTGTTTGGCCAGCTGCACCGCCCGAGGATATAGAGCGTCAGGGCGACTGGGCTCTTCTCCGGAAATGTCTGTGCAAACAGCTGTTTGCGCTCGTTGAGCCAGTCTGTGGGAAGAAAGCGCCTCTCATGCTGCCTTTCCGCAGGGATTTCTATGGACTTTTTGGCGTACTTCCCGTATAATAAAACAGGAAAAACGATCAAACAGCCCAGCGGTCGTTTTGTAAAAGGAGGAACGAAGGATGAAAACGATATGGAAACCGATAGCGCTGCTGATGGCGGCGATTCTAATGCTGACGGCGCTGACCGCTTGCGCCGGCCCGGAGCAGAAAATTTTGGGTAAATGGATGGACTCATCCAATATGAGCGGCTATGACTTTCAGGAAGAGGGAATTGTGGAATTGACCTATGCGAATTTCACTGTTCCGGTTGTCAATATCCCGTTTACGGGGACTGTAAAAGGTACCTATTCGCTTGGCGAGGACAACACGCTGACGATTACCTATTCGATCTACAGCAAGAGCATTACGAAAACGTATACCTATTCCATCGAGGACAGTGCGCTGACTTTGGTCGAGAAGGAGTCGGGCGACCGCGCTATCTATATCCGGCAGGCAGATTCTACGAACTGACGGCACCGAGCTTTCTGTCAGTGAGCAGGTATTCTGTGCATTTGAAAAAATACAGAAGAGCGGTTTCGCCGGGCTGAAATCTGCACGATAACGAACCGGACGCGTTACCAAGTGGGAAATCCCCCTTTTGCAGCGCGCCCGGCTTTCACTTGCTCTGACATACCGAAAACAGGCTAAATTCTGTTTTGATAGAAATTTCCTTCCTCCCGTAGCCGCCTTGGGACGGAACCGCCAATTGTGGAATCATTCAGCGGCATGTAGCGGAAGCCATTGCTGCCCGCCATGTTATCGTACCATCTGCAAATTTTGTTTTCTACCTGTTGTACATCCTGAGGCACTTCCGCGTAAGGTGTTGCCGTCATTCCGGTGGCGAAGAATGTGACAAATTTCAGCGAGTACATATCGCAGGAGGTCAGCGTGTTGGTCGATTCGTCAAATAGGACGAAATAATTGGTGCCCACCTGCGTGAGAACGCCTTCAAACACCACTATTTTGTTGGTCCCTATCAGCATCTGGCAGACGACATAGTGGCCTATCTCGTCGGCCATGATCTCCGGAAGCGATTTTGTCTGAATTTTGCCACAGTGATTTTGGATGTCAGCAGCAACGCGCTCTGGATATTGTGAAGTCTCCTCAGGGGCGGGCCCGGGAGACAAATTGTTCTCTGTCATGTAAAAAATCCCCTTTCGTTATGACTGATTCCTGCCGGTTATACACTTCGCATATTTCGGCAGGCTTTATCCTTGACAGGGGCATTGCGCCCATCGTTCCATTTTATGTGAAAAACACGGGGTGGTGAACGGGTTCTTTCCGTACATGTGTACCAAAATGCAATGCAGCTCTGGTAATTGATACCGAAACGCTTGAAAGCGGCCCCAAAACTATGTATAATAAGTGCGAGACTAGAGACGAACAATCCATGCGCATCACGCGGAAAGATCCGTAGAATGCGGATTGTTCGCTTTTTTTGAAACAGACGCGGCGAAAAATGCCGCTTTTTAGAAGGAGGCAATTGTTTTGAGTTGTTGCTGTGAACATACGGCCCAGAGCGACCTGACGCTTCTGAACGGCGTGCTGGACGAATATGCCCGGGTGCCGGGCAGTCTGATTACAATCCTGCAGAAAGCGCAGGAAATTTATGGCTATCTTCCGCAGGACGTGCTGCGCTATATTGCCGGCCGGACGGGCGTAAAGCCCGCGAGAGTATTCGGCGTGGCAACCTTTTATGCGCAGTTCCGCTTCCAGCCGGTTGGAAAATATCTGATCATGCTCTGTCAAGGGACGGCATGCCACGTCAACGGTTCCCAGATGATCGAGCAGGCCATTGAGGAGGAATTGGGCATCCGCGACGGGGAGACGACGCAGGACGGCCTGTTTACGCTCAAGAACGTTGCGTGCCTTGGCTGCTGCAGCCTTTCGCCCGTCATGATGATCAACGACGAAACTTATGGTACCCTCACGCCGGAGAAAACGAAACAAATCCTGCGTGAGCTGAAGCTGCGCGCAAAGGAGGAAGAGGCATGAAAATCGTAGTCGGACAGGGCAGCTGCGGCATTGCGGCGGGTGCGGGGCGCGTTTATGACGCGCTGGCGATTGGCCTGGGAAAGACGACCGAAGCGGAACTCACCATTGCGGGCTGTATCGGCATGTGCTATCTGGAGCCGATTGTCGACCTCTATGCGGATGACGGTGCTCTCACAAGGCTCGTGCGCGTGCAGGAAAAGGATGTCCCTGCGATTGTCACGGCTGTGGAGACAGGCGATCTGAGCGCTGTTTCCAACCTGGAAATTACGGACGACGACAAGGCGTTTCTCGACCGGCAGACGCGCATCGCGCTGCGGCACTGCGGCGTGATCAATCCCGAAACAATCGATGACTATCTCGCGGACGGCGGCTATGGCTCCATCCGCAAGGTGCTCTCCTCCATGACACCGGAGGAAGTGATCGAAACCATCAAAGTTTCCGGCCTGAAGGGCCGTGGCGGCGCAGGCTTCCCAACCTGGTTCAAATGGAACGCGGCGCGCAGGGAGCAGGCACAGCCGAAATATCTGATCTGCAATGCGGACGAGGGTGACCCCGGTGCCTTCATGGATCGCGCAGTGATCGAGGGCGATCCGCACAATCTCATTGAGGGCATGCTCATCGCGGCCTATGCGATCGGCGCCTCTGAGATGGTTGTCTATGTGCGTGCGGAATATCCGCTTGCGGTCAAGCGGCTGCGCAACGCGATCCGCCAGGCGGAAGAAAAAGGCTTCCTCGGCGACAATATTCTCGGGTCCGGCTTTTCCTGCCGGATGCGCATCAAGGAGGGCGCGGGCGCGTTCGTCTGTGGCGAGGAGACGGCGCTCATCGAATCGCTCGAGGGCCAGCGCGGCATGCCGCGGCTGAAACCCCCATTCCCCGCGGCGAGTGGATACTGGCACAAGCCATCCAATATCAA
>DAWDUP010000015.1:15258-23478 GCA_052346825.1 Candidatus Fimivicinus sp.
TTTGCCAACGTCCCGTGGATTCTTTTAAACGGCGGCGAGGCCTTTGCCGCCATGGGCACGCCGGACAGCAAGGGCACGAAGGTATTTGCCCTGACGGGCAAAATCAAAAAGGGTGGCCTGGTGGAAATTCCAATGGGCAAAACCTTGCGCGACGTCATCTTCGGCATCGGCGGCGGCATCCGGGACGGTAAGGAATTTAAGGCCGTGCAGATGGGCGGCCCGTCCGGCGGATGTATTCCGGCGGAAAAGCTTGACACCATCATCGATTATAGGGCACTGGGCGCGACGGGCGCGATCATGGGCTCCGGCGGTATGGTCGTCATGGATGAAACCACCTGCATGGTGGAGATGGCACGCTTTTTCCTTGATTTCACCGCTAAGGAATCCTGCGGCAAGTGCGTACACTGCCGCCTAGGCACCAAGCGGATGCTTGAAATCCTCACCCGTATTGTCAACGGAGAGGGCAGGGAAGGTGATGTTGAGCTGCTTGAGGAGCTGTGCGCCAGCGTCAAGGACGGCGCTCTCTGCGGCCTTGGCCAGACGGCGCCAAATCCTGTGCTGACGACCATCCGGTATTTCCGCAATGAATATGAGGCGCATATTCGGGAGAAGAAGTGCCCGGCGCATCAGTGCGCAAAGTTGATTTCCTACCGGATTGATCCCGGCATCTGCACAGGCTGCACCCTGTGCGCGCGCAATTGCCCGGTCAAGGCGATTTCCGGCGAGGTCAAAAAGACGCATACCATCGATTCGGAAGCCTGCATCAAATGCGGCAAGTGCAAAACGGTCTGCCGGTTTGGCGCAGTCCTTGTGGATTAGGAGGAACGAAATGAAGATTCGTGTGAACATAGACGGCTATGAGGTCGAAGCGCAGCAGGGCGCGACGATCCTCCAGATTGCCCGGGAAAACGGCATTGAAATCCCCACGCTCTGCAATGATGTGCGTGTGGAAGCCTACGGCGCCTGCGGGCTGTGCGTCGTTGAGGTGGAGGGCAGCCCTAAGCTTATGCGCGCGTGCGCGACAAAGGCGGCCGACGGCATGGTCGTCCATACGGACGGTGAGCGAGCCAGGCAGGCGCGCAAGGTGGCGCTCGAACTGCTTCTCTCCGACCACGATGGCGACTGCAAGGCGCCCTGCTCCCTCAACTGCCCGGCAGGCACGGACTGCCAGGGCTATGTCGGCCTGATCGCCAATGGGCAGTATAAGGAAGCGGTGAAGCTGATTAAGGAAAAGGTCCCGCTGCCCGCATCTATCGGGCGTATCTGCCCGCACCCGTGCGAGCAGGCCTGCCGGCGCAAAATGGTGGAGGATCCGATTGCGATCGCCCATTTGAAGAGCTTTGCGGCGGATCTTGATTTGCGCAGCTGGGCGCCGTACCAGCCTGAATGCGCACCGGATACGCATCAAACAATATCCATTGTCGGCGGCGGCCCCGCGGGCCTGACTGCGGCGTATTACCTGCGGACGATGGGGCATTCCGTAGCCATTTACGACGCAATGCCCAAGATGGGCGGGATGCTGCGCTATGGCATCCCGCAATACCGCCTGCCCAAGGAGGTGCTCGACCAGGAGGTCACGGCGATCGCCAACATGGGCGTATCGATGTTTAATAATATGAAAGTGGGCGATGGGCTGACGCTCGAGGAGCTGCGGGAGGGCAGCGATGCGGTGCTGGTCGCCATCGGCGCGTGGACGTCGAGCTCCATGCGCGTGCCGGGCGAATCCTTAAATGGCGTGATGGGCGGCATTGACTTCCTGCGGCATGTGGCGCTCAACGAGCCCTCCGGTATGGGAGAGCGCGTGGCGGTTGTCGGCGGCGGCAACACGGCCATGGATGCCTGCCGGACGGCGGTGCGTATGGGCGCGAAGGAGGTCTACATCATCTATCGACGTACCCGCGGCGAGATGCCGGCGGATGCGCTGGAGATCGCGCAGGCGGAGGAAGAGGGCGTCGTTTTTAAATTTCTGACCAATCCCGTGGAGATTTTGGGCGCGGGCGGCGCAGTCTGCGGTGTTAGGCTTCAAAAGATGGAGTTGGGTGAGCCGGACGCGAGTGGGCGGCGCAGGCCGGTCCCTGTGGAGGGCGCGTTTGAGGAGCTGCCGCTCGATACGGTGATCATGGCAATCGGCCAATGGACCAATCCGAAGGGCTTTGAAGCGCTGGAGCTGACGAAGCGCGGCACAATCGCGGCGGATGAAAGCACGTTCCGCACATCCCTTGACGGCGTGTTCGCAGTGGGCGACGCGACGAACCAGGGCGCGGATATCGCGATCACCGCCATTGGCGAGGCCGGAAAAGCTGCGAAGGTGATTGATAGCTTCCTGAAGGGGAAGGCGGTTCCCTACCGCAAGCCCTATGTTGTTGAGCGCACGGTCACGCCGGAGATGCTCGCGGACCGGGAGAAGAAGGCGCGCGTTGCAATGCCGCACCTTTCTCCAGAGGGCCGCAAGACAAACTTTAAGGAAATCGACCTCGGCTATACGCAGGAGCTGGCGCAGCGGGAAGCCTCCCGCTGCCTGGAGTGCGGCTGTCACGACTCGTTTGAATGCAAGCTCCTGCACTATGCGAATGAATACGATGTGGCCCCCGCCCGTTTTGCAGGTGAAAAGCACAACCGTCCGCAGAAGCAGACGCATCCCTTTATCGAGCGCAATGCCGATAAGTGCATCCTCTGCGGCTTGTGCGTGCGCGTGTGTGATGAGGCGATGGGGCGCACGGCCTTAGGGCTCGTCAGCCGCGGTTTTGATACGGTCGTCGCGCCGGAATTTGGCCTGCAGCTTGAGAAGACGGACTGCATCTCCTGTGGCCAATGTGTGGCTGTCTGCCCGACGGGCGCCCTGCGTGAGCTTCAGCCGGTGGCAAAGAGCGTCCCCCTGGAGGAAGAGGCAACGCTTACGACCTGCTCCTTCTGCTCAATGGGATGTCCCGTGGAGCTGCGCACGCGCGGCGATATGATGACGCGCGCGCTGCCCGTGGGGGAGAGCGGCATGCTCTGCGCGGGCGGGCGCTTTGGCTTCGGTGCGGCCCAGGAGGAAGGGCGGCTGAAGGTTCCCATGCTGCGGGAGAATGGAGAACTCCGTCAGGCACCGTTTAACGAAGCGGTCGGCTGTGTCAGCGAGCGGATGGCTGAAATCATCGGGCAGCACGGCGGCGGCGCGGTGGCAGTCACCATTTCTGAGCGCTCCACCTGCGAGGAGGCATATCTGGCAAAACGCTATGCAAACGAGGCGCTCCGCACGGAAAATATTTGCTCCTTCGGCCTGATGGAAAGCGGCGTGAAGGATGTGCTGGGCGTGGACGCTTCCTTCAATACATTTGAGGAGCTCAATGGGACGGATGTGATCCTTCTCATCGGCGCGACTCCGGCGCTCTCGACCACGATGGCCGGCGTGCGTATCCGCAAGGCGGTCCAGCAGGGCGCAAAGCTGATGCTGGTCGGCCCGCAGAAGACCTGGTTCGACGATTTCGCGGCGCTTCGCTTTCAGGCGGATGAGACGGCGTTTCTTGCAGATATGCTTGCCGCGCTCCGGAATCCGGAGTTGACCGGGAAAGCGGCAGAGGCGGCTGCCGTTTATAGAGATGCGAAAAAGGCCATGGTCGTTTATCACGATGCGCAGGTATCGCGGCAGGCTGCCGCGCTCGCAGCATCCCTCGCCAAAGAATCCGGCCATATCGGCCATGCGCGCGACGGGCTCATCGTCCTCAAATCCGGGGCCAACAGCCAGGGCCTTTCCCTGCTGGGCATAAAGCCGGCTGCAGCGATTGACTGGACGAAGATCAGGGCGGTTGTCTCTTTCGGCGAAATGTTGCCGGAGGAATGCACGCAGAATGCAGAATTCCTTGTCGTGCAGGATGTTTACCTGACGGATACTGCTGCGCGCGCCGATGTGGTGCTGCTTGGCAGCATATTCGCAGAGACCAGCGGTACCTTCGTTTCCGCGCAGCGCAAGCTTGGTGCGGTGCGCAAGGCCTTCCAACCGCTGTGCGGCTTTGAGGGCTGGCAGGTCATTCAGGCGCTTGCCAACGACTGCATGGAGGGCCGTGGGATGGATTATAAGAGCCCTGCGGACATCTTTGCCGACCTCTGCACGCACGTGGAAGGTTTCCACGGCGCAAACCGCTGCGCAGGCTGCGGGATGCATCCGCTCTTCTGGCCGGCGGGGCAAAGCCCCGTCCTCACGCCTGTCCAGGCGGCCGGCGGGTCAACGGAGTCTGCAAAGAGTACGGCGATTTCCGAGGCCCCTTACTGTGCGAACGTACTGGGGCAGAAGTTTACTATTAAGCGCAATTCCACACGATAATTGGTTAAAAGAATAAAAATGGGCGTATTGGTTTCGTCCCCGCCAGACGGGCAAGGCCTGCGGCGGAGACGGATGAAAAGGGAACACGGTGTGAATCCGTGGCAGCCCCCGCTACTGTGTGAAGGACAAATTTCCCTGAAGCAGCTGCTGTGCTGCTTTCCACTGGACGTGACTGTCCGGGAAGGATTGGGAAAGGCGGATGATTTCGAGCCAGGAGACCTGCCATACGCCCCGGCGGCCGCTGATGCAAGCGGCTGCATCGTATGTTCCTTTCGGCGGGAGAGGAAGTATGCGGCGATGGGGCGTGTGAAGCCAGAGCTTCACGGGCTTTATCCCTGTACTTTGCGGGCCCGTACGGGCCCGCTTTTCTTTTGCGATAGATATTTTTTTAAAGGAGTTGGACAACATGAGAAGGCATTGGAAACCAGTGGTATCCCTGCTCGTCGCGCTGTGCCTGCTGGCAGGCACAATGACCGGAGCGCTGGCCGTGGACCGTGAGCGCGTAGCGGATGGAGCGGCCGAATGGCTCCTGGAGAAGGTCCCCGTGGATCCGCAGGATACGGAGCTCGACAATGCAGCAGATTGGACGGCGATCGTCCTTTCGCGCGGCGGCTATGAGGGCTATGCGGATTATCCGACCTATCTTGACGGCGCGGTCAAGGCGAATTTTGCCCAGATGTATCTGAGCGATTATGCGCGTGCCGCGCTGGCGGCGGGCGCTTCCGGGGGCGATGCCCGCAATGTGGGTGGGCATGACCTGATCGAGGCGATCGCAAAAACAGATTTCACACAGGAGCTCTATACAGACGGCGTGTCCTATGCGTTGCTTGCGGCGGATTCAATGGATTATGATTTCCCGGCGGATTCCCGGCAGGCGATGATAGACGCGCTCTGTAAGGCGCAGCGTGCGGACGGCGGCTTCAACTATCTGCTCAGCGTGAATCCGGACGACATCTATTCCGTGGACGGCAGCGTCGATACGACTGGCCCGGTACTGGCGGCCCTCGCGCCCTATCAGGCGGACAAGGAGGTTGCGGTGGTCATTGAAAAAGCGCTCTCCTTCCTCAAGGCCAGCCAGAATCCTGAAACAGCGGGCTTCGGCTTTATGGGGAGCGATAGCGCGGAGACGATCTCCATGGCGGTGATAGGCCTGACTGCGCTGAAGATTGATCCCTGTGGCCCAGATTTCGTAAAGAACGGCAAAACGATGATCGATGCGCTGCTCACCTTTGTCAATCCGGACGGCGGCATGAAGACGTGGGATGGCAATTCTAATATCATAACCACTTATCAGGCGCTCAGCGCATTGGAGGCCTATGCACGCTTTGCCAAAGGCGAAGCCGCTTTTTATGATTTTTCCGATCTCGTGCCGGCGCCGGATACGACGGCGTCGGCAACAGATGCGCCAGCGTCTGATCCAGCCGCACCGCAGACGTCGCAATCTACTGACAAGCCTGACACCGCAGCGAGTTCCGTACAGGCGGAGCGCACAACGGCCCCGGATGCGGAAAATCCGGCGACCGGTTCCTCGATGGCGGCTGCAGGTGCGGCGGTGCTGGCTCTTCTTTCCTCCTGCGCACTTGTTGTGAGCAAGAAACGGACGGATGACCATGCATAAGCTGGATTTCCTGAGGCGTTATGCCGCCCTCCTTCTCGCGCTCCTGCTGGTTTTGCTGCTGGCAGGCTGCGGAGGAGTCGGGGAGGGAGATACGACCACGCTGCCGGCCGGGACGCAGGAATCGTCTGCCACACAGCCAGCTTTGGCAGCGGAAAGCGCTTCCTTTGAGGAAGCTGTATCGATCTCAGCCTCTGAAACGGCGGCTGCGCAGACCGCAGCGGACAAAAAGCAGACGACAGAACAGGGCAGGCCTGTGGCTTCCGCTCCCGCCACTACAAAGCAGCCCTCACCTGTGGCAACACTTCCCAAGCAGGAGACCGTCGCGCTGTCTGTCACTTGCCGGAACGCTGTGGCGAACGGCATCCATAAATGGCCTGGCTACGGCGTGGTTGTGCCAGAAAACGGCGTGATTTTTGAGAATGGAGCCGTGGCTTTTACACCTGGCGAAACGGTGCTCGACGTGCTCAAACGCACCCTGAAGGAGCAGAATATCGCGCTGAGTGAAAAGCGCGGCTATGTCCGCTCCATCAATGGCCTAAGCGAAAAGCTGCGGGGGGAGCAAAGCTTTCCCCAGAGCGGCTGGCTGTACCGGGTAAACGGCGAATTCCCGAACGTCGCCTCTGACCAGTACGAGCTCAAGGCGGGCGACCGGGTGGAATGGATTTATACCTGCAAGCCGGGAGACACTAAGCTCGCCATGTGACACGTTTCAAAAAGGGGCGCGATGCAAAATATGTATTGTTACATTTTGCATCGCGCCCTTCAAAAAGCATTTGCGGGCCGGGGATTACGGCTCGCATTTTGCGTCTTTTCGGACGAAAAATCAGTTTTTTGGCCGACATGCATCATGATGCGTTTTGCAACAGTCCTCTGCGTTTCATGATTGACCGGTCAGAATCCGGACCGTTTTCGCATGGGCACACGCCTTCAAATCTCCTTCACTCTGCCGAAATAATTCTACACGGGACGATACTGTCCGAGTCTTAAGGAGATCCGATCTCCGCCTTCATGGACTGGTTGAGGTTTGTACCGGCGCATTGCGGAGACCGCTTGCTTCCGCTCTGTTCCATATGCGAGCAGGTTTGCGTCGATTGTACCCGGCCTTTTTCGGTGCAGAAGATGGATAGATACCGTGTTTTCATATTGCCGGAAGAAGGATTGGCAGAGGTATGCTGTAATATGCGGAACATAAGCCGCATAGAGCTTTAAAATACCGAGCAACGCGTGATAAAGCGCATTGCGCCGCACGCCCGCCCCTAGCCGCACGTTAGCCGTCCAGTAGCGCAGCACACGGCGGAATGGGCTTCAATGAGCCGCACAGGGGCCAGGCCATTGCCGTCAAAGCCAAAGGAGTAGAAGGCATTGTAACCCCGCATCCTGCGGAAACGGGCGATGTCCCCGCCTGTGTATAGGAGATTGGATTCGGTTTTGCTATTTTATGCCGTAAAGGGATTTTTGTTAAGCTCCTTTTTCAAATGTGTGTCGATTGATTTTTCCCTATAACCATGTTACACTTATTTTCGATCATAAGGGGGTATCACCATGAGAGTTTTGACCGCCTCGCAGATTCGCGCAGTCGAGGAACGGGCCGTGGATACGGGGTTTGACTATCTGCGGCTGATGGAGAATGCGGGCTCGGCCTGCGCGCGCTTTATCGCAGAGAAGGCGCAGATCAGTATGGAATCGGGAACGACGGCCACTGTCGTGTGCGGAAAGGGGAAAAACGGCGGCGACGGCTTTGTCATCGCCCGTAAGCTGTATGACAAGGGTGCGCAGGTCTGCGTAGTGCTCGCCATGGGCCAGCCTGCCGCGGCGGACGCGCTCGAGATGTATACGCGCATGACCGCCCTGCCGGTCGAGGTTGTGCGCTATGACACGCAGCGGGACCTGGCGCTGGAAAAAATCCGTACGGCGCAGGTGCTGGTAGATGCGGTTTTCGGGATCGGCTTTTATGGGGAGCCGAATGAACAGATTGCTCAGCTGCTGCGCAGCATGTCCGCCTCTCCCGCGCTGAAAATTGCCATTGATATGCCAAGCGGCGTCAACTGCGACGTAAGCCTGGCGCCTCAAAGCGCATTCCGCGCCGATTGTACGGCGGCGATTTCCACGCTCAAGCCGGCACACGTGCTGTTTCCCGTGGCAGCTTTTAGCGGTGAAGTGAGCGTGGTGCGTATTGGAATCCCGGATATCTGTTACGAGGATGAGGACGGCATGCTTTTTTCCATTGAGGAAAGCGCCGTGCGCTCCTGGTTTTCCCCGCGGGACCCGGTTTCGAATAAAGGGGATTATGGCCATCTGC
>DAWDUP010000015.1:23488-23769 GCA_052346825.1 Candidatus Fimivicinus sp.
ATATGCGGCAGCCGTAATATGCCGGGGGCCGCCGTTCTGGCCGCAAGGGGTGCCGTTTTGATGGGTGCGGGCCTCGTCACCGCCGCGTTCCCGGAGGGAGCGTATGCGGCGATCGCATCAAAGCTAACGGAGCCGTTGCTTCTGCCGCTCTATGCCAACCGGCAGGGGACGTTTGCGCAGGCTGCGCTTCCCGAATTGTGCGCGGCGATGGAACAGGCGAGCACGATCCTCATTGGCTGTGGGCTTGGCGTAAACGATGATACGGCATATCTGATGTCAGA
>DAWDUP010000016.1:0-2312 GCA_052346825.1 Candidatus Fimivicinus sp.
GCCAAAATCTTGAACTGCCCAAGATTTTGGCTCTCATTCATATGGCGGAGAGCAAGGGATTCGAACCCTCGAATGAGCGTTGACTCATTACACGATTTCCAGTCGTGCTCCTTCGACCAACTCGGACAACTCTCCAAAGATAAGCACCGGTCGGTCATTTCCAGTGCTTTGTTATTATATCGGACTGGCGTAAAAAAATCAAGAGGTAAATCAAATATTTTTTGAGGCAGCAGCGAGGTCTATCCCCAAAACGGTGTTAACTTCAAAATAAAGAATCTGTCGATCAAATCCCCATAGATATATTATAATACGGGGCATGTTTCTCTGCAGATGAATGCTACGAATGGGTCAGAAAAATGCTTCTGATCAAATCACATGATATTCTTTCAAAAGTTTTTCAATATCCGTTCCTTTCACTTTTTTGAGAACTTCCTTTAACGCTATTTTTTCCTTAAATCCAAGGTTCATATCGGTGATTTTTTTGCCGTCACGCAACTGAACGGTTGCGTTAAGCAAATCACGGATATTATACACGCTTCCCCAGACCTCCGGCACACCGCGGTCGATATTCAGCAGGGTATAAACAGCCTCCATTCCGGTGCGTATGGAGTATTCCGTTGTAAAAATCGTATCGCGTACGGTTTCGGCAAACTGGCCAAGAAACGCGAAGTTGACTGCTCCGTCCGGTACGACCTTCGGACGATCGCCGGCGGCACGCGGCATAAAGAATGCGGTAATATACGGCATCATGCAGGGAACGGTATTGGCGCTGTTTTCGGCAAGCGTTTCAATCTCGCTCTCCGGAACGCCCAGATGGTAGAGCCATTCCATACAAATTTCCTTACCAGTGCATTCGCGCATGGGCTTTTTGATATAGTTGCCGGGTTTGTCACTGAATAAGCCGTAAATCCAGCCGACAAGCTGCCCTTTCGGTTGTGTACGGAACTGAGGCTGACGGTTGAAGGTCCAGCTCATCAGCCAGTTGGAATCCTTGACGGTGACAATGCCGCCGGTGACAACTCTGCCGGAGAAGGGATCACGCTGACAAATTTTCTGGATATAGGGTGGGATTTTATCATCCAGCGTGGTAACCGTCGCGCTCATCCAGTTGCTTTGCTCGGGATCATGGCAAAACTTATCGGGATGGCCGAAAGACGGATCCTGTGCGGCAATCTTGCGCCACATATCCCAGCCGCCGCCCTCTTTGATTTCTTTATTGAATGAAGCGGGGGTATTCTGCGAACCAAGGCTTGAATTTTCAACGCATCCGCCATTTGTGATAAACACAAGGTCGTTTTCGGTCAGATCAATTGTTTCCTCTTTGTCCTCGTGAATTACGATAATACGTTTGGCCTGTTTCCTATCCTTTTGGATATCGAATTCCACATTGACAACTTTCGTGTTGTAGTGGAACTGGACGCCAAAAGATTCCAAATATTTGATCATTGGCAGAATCATGGACTCATACTGATTATATTTTGTAAATCTAAGCGCCTTGAAATCGGGAAGTCCGCCGACGTGGTGGATAAAACGCTTGATATACAGCTTCATTTCCAATGCGCTGTGCCAGTTCTCAAAGGCAAACATGGTGCGCCAGTAAAGCCAGAAGTTGGAATTCAGCACCTCATCATCAAAATAGTCGGTGATGCGCTTGTCGTAAAGCTCCTCATCCGGTGTGAAAAACAGCTTCATAATTTCCATGGCGCCCTTGTCGGATAATCCGAATTTGCCATCGGTATGCGCATCCTTGCCGCGATTTACCGTTGCGCGCATAAGTGAATAGTTGGGATCCTTCTTGTTGAGCCAATAATACTCATCCAGAACGCTTACGTCTTCTGTTTCAATAGAGGGAATAGAGCGGAACAGATCCCACATGCACTCGAAATGGTTATCCATCTCGCGTCCGCCGCGCATAACATAGCCGATTCCCTGATATTGATAGCCGTCGCATGCGCCGCCTGGGATGGGCTCCTTTTCGAGCACGTGAACATGCTCTCCCTTCATCTGTCCGTCGCGTACCAGATAGCAGGCCGACGACAGAGCAGCAAGCCCCGACCCTATGATGTAGGCCGATTTACGGTCGACGCCCTCCGGCTTTACGGGGCGTGCAAAGGCTTCATAGTTACCGCTTGAATAATACATACAACAAACCTCCATTTGATTTGGTTTTTGTTTACGGCTTTATTATAAAGCATCTCCGTTTCGCACTCCAATAAACAGAAAAACCGCAGTGATAAAACTTTTATCACTGCGGGCAATGTGTAAGATATTTTATCATTTCTCGGCATTTGATATACGCCTGTCTGTGCGGA
>DAWDUP010000016.1:2322-5136 GCA_052346825.1 Candidatus Fimivicinus sp.
GCGCCCGGGTAATATCGCCGTGAATGAGGATGCTCAAATGATCGACGATCTTTTGCGGATCGTCCTTCATGCCGTTTTTAATCCAGTTGAGCATAATGCCGACAAAAGCGTATTTATAAAAATCGGCGATGAATTTTTTATCTTCATCACGCACGACCATATCAGCTGCCTTTTCTTCCACTACGCCGATCAACAGGTCATACGTGAGCTTATATAGATACAGTTCAACCTGCTCCCGACTGACAGAATGATATACATTCATAATGAACGGCTTGTTTTCCAGAACAGCATTGAAAATATTTAAAAAGCCCTGTTGCCATGTGTCATAGGTTTTATTGCCCTCAAGCGCTTTTGCAGCATCCTCAATGCAGGCCCACTCGACCAGATCGTAAATATCCTTAAAATGATAATAAAACGTCATGCGATTGATCCCGCAGTCCTCTGCAATATCATTGATGGTTATCTTATTAAGCGGCTTCTGAAGCAGCAGATTTTTCAGGGAAGCTTCCAATGCCCGCTTGGTCGTCTGCGACATCTTGACACCTCAGAATCAGTTTCATCAATATAACTGTTATTATAACAAGAAGCCCGCAAAACTATGCAATCGTTTTGCGAGCTCTCACTTCATGGTCGGAGTGACGGGACTTGAACCCATGGCCTCTTGGTCCCGAACCAAGCGCGATACCAAACTTCGCCACACCCCGGCGCTGTAAGCAACGCTATCCATTATATACGAAGCTTCCCAAAAAATCAAGGCCTTTTTCAAAAAATCCGGGGTGTATTTCGACAATCTTATTCCATGTCAAAAACAACGGCCTCGACAGCCTGTACAATGTCCTCTGCCGTCAACCGCGCCACGCCCAGGGAATCGAGCAGCTGGTCAGTCTGCGTTTCGGTCGCGTCCAGATAACGGAAATTGATGCTCCTCATTGCCTTTTCCAGCACAGTAGCCTCCTCCTGCGTGTTTTCCGGCTGCTGCCGCTCTAGTTCCAGCAGGCGCAGCGTTACGGCGAGGGCTTGCGCCTTTGTGAAGAGCGCGTTCGGTGCTTCCTGCTTGAATTCGATTACTTTGTTCATTGTCCTCATAAAAATAGTCCTCCTATTTGTATCTGTTTCCCGGTATATGGCCCGGGATGGAAGGCGCGGGGAGGCATTGAAAGAGATCAATGCTTTTCCGGCAGTGAAAAAATCCATTGCTTTCCGGGGAGCAGGCATATCCCAGGCCTGCTCAGCGTAAGGATAGGGGAAAGCATATTCCAATTCTTTCCGAGTAGAAATCGAAAAATACACGCCGCCAGATGTGTTATTCTTTAAAGACGATAAAAATCTGCCGAAAAAAGGGAGCATCAGCGCATACAGGCAAAAGAAACCGCAGTGCATAGTAGAACGGCCTGAAGGGCAATTTCCGCCGGAAGCCCCCACATAAATTTTCGATGCAGTGTTTTATGCCGGATGATCCGCATGGTCAGATACATCGCGGGTGCGCCGCCGAGCAGGCCAACCAGCATAAGCGTCCGTTCCGGTATGCGCCGCCCGCGCTGCTTTGCGCGGCGCTTGTCATGGACGGTGAGAAAAACGGCCAGCAGGGAAATAAACACAGCGTAACCGCATGTGGCGAACAGGGTCGTCCTCACAGGATTTCTCCATCCTGTGCATTGGCTGCTCCTTTTTTCAGAAGGGTGAGCCTCTCCGCCGTGAGAAAACCGGCATTGCCGTTTTCGAAGGCTTTTGCAGCATTCTCCGCAGGCTCGAATACGCTCGCACACTGCGGACAGACCGCGAAATGGCGGTTATTGAAGGAATGGAGCGGAATTTCCAGTATTTTAAAAAGCTCAAAGCTGTTGAAGATCTGCATTTGTACCGTTTGACCGCAGACGGGACAGGCAATTGCCGGCGTACAGCCGGACGGTTTTATCTTGCTGTGAAAACGGGCTGGTGAAAACATGGGGATTTCCTCCGTCCAGATAATTTTTGAAATCTTGCTCCTATCGTATTCGTATTTTGGGCATCTGTCAAGGCAACGTGCGAAATTATGACGGAGAAAAGGGGAGGAAATGAATGAAACGCCTGTCTGCTTGTCTCATTGTATCTTTCATGCTTTGCTGCTTCTTGACCTCCTGCGAAATGCATACAGAGGGGAATAGGGAATCGACCGAAGCCTCTGTCTTTCAGGAGCCTGTATCCGATCAAACTACGCAGACGCAGGAAGAGATGCGTGCGGTCTGGATTACTTATTATGAAATCTCCATGAAAGCGCAGAAGGGCGGCGATCAGGGGAGCTTTTCCAAAAAAGTGGACGAGATGTTTTCTCGCGTTCAAAAGGCGGGTTTCAATACCGTCATCGTACAGGTCCGCCCCTATTCGGACGCTTTTTATCCGTCTAAGATTTTTCCCTGGAGCACGTATCTGACCGGAACGCAAGGGCAGGATCCCGGATACGACCCGCTTGCAATTCTGGTGGAACGGGCGCATGCGCATCAGCTTTCGATCCACGCATGGTTTAATCCGTATCGCGTTGCCTATAATACGGATTTTTCCCTCCTGTCCAAAAACAATCCGGCCCGGAAATGGAAAGAGGATGCAGACAAGTCCAATGATCAATGGATTTTCGTTTTGGACAATGGGATTTATTATAATCCTGCCGCCCCGGAGGTGCAGCGCATGATTATCGACGGTGTGCGGGAGATCGTTGAGAACTATGAGGTGGACGGCGTTCATATGGACGACTATTTTTATCCCTCCACGGATGAAACAATCGATCAGGCGCAGTATGACGCTTATGTGAAAAGCGGCGGCCAGTATTCCCGCGCGGCA
>DAWDUP010000016.1:5146-19874 GCA_052346825.1 Candidatus Fimivicinus sp.
GCGGCATGGCGGCGCGAAAATGTGAATACCTTTGTCAGTGGCCTGTATGCGGCGGTCAAAGCCATCCGCCCGGAGGTGTTGGTCGGAATCAGCCCCGCAGGGGATATTGAAAAAAACAGGGAGGAATTGTATGCGGACACCGCCCGATGGGGCGAAGAGGAGGGCTATGTCGATTATCTGATGCCGCAGCTCTACTATGGATTTGAAAACAGTGCAAGCCCCTTTGAGGAAGCGGCCCATCAATGGGCGGAGCTGATCCGCTGCGGCAGTGTAAAGCTCTATGCAGGGCTGGCAATCTATAAAAGCGGGAAAGAGGATCCATACGCGGGTCCGGAATCTGAGGGCAAACAAGGGCCCCGGTATGAATGGATCAACAATTGCGATATTATTTCCCGCGAGGTGAATTGGGTCCGAAAAACAGAGCCGTACACAGGATTTGCCTTGTATTCCTATCAGTATGCCTTTGGTGATTCCCTTTCAAAGAGCCTGCAAAAGGAGTGGGATTCTTTGAAGAATATTTTATAATAAATGTATCAATATGTCCGTTTTGATCGGCTGTAAAAGAGCCGCAAAAAAGTTGTAAAATCACGCCCTTCATCTTGACAAGCGATATAAAATCGCAATATGATAAAGTAGTATTGACAGCATGTATCATGACATATAATAGTCGGATGTTGAATTGGAGGAAATGTCGTGAAGAAGCTGCGGAAAGAACAGTGGATTGCACTTGGGCTGATTGTATGCGTGCTTAGTATTGTCGCAGGCTGCGTGGCCTTAAGGCGCTCTATCAGATCGGAAAAGCCGCAGAGTGAAGGGGTGTTGGATGCGCTGCAGGAGAGCGTGGGGGAAACGCAGCAGGTTCCCCCCCAGGTGAAAAAAAGCCTGCCGCGCGGCGCCGGGGCCTGGCTGACGGCAGGAACGGATTTTCCCGTGAAAACGTCGGCTGAACAGGCACGCAATGGAATAGACGAAGCGTTGGATCATGCCGCAGAATATGGGGCAGCTGTTGTGTTCCTCGATGCCGTGAAAAACGGTGAGGCGATTACGGTTTCTTCCGCTGGGGATACGGTAGATGTGCTGCGCTATGCGATTGATCAGGCCTTGAAAAAGGGGTTCCAGCCCGTGGTATGCGTCCCCGCTGCGGACGTGATTCAAATCAGTGAGCAGGGAATTGCCGGCAAACCGGAAGCGCTTTCTGCGCTTTGTAAAACATATCAGCCGGGTGTTGTACTCATTTCGGGCCTGAAAAGCCTGTCCTTTGATCTTTGGCAGGCCCCCGACTCTGCCCGGCAGGAGGCGCTGACCCAAGCGGTCGAACAGCTGCACAATGCAGCAGATGAAGCGGCGCCCGGCCTTGTTTTCGGCGTGGAATCCTCTTTGGTCTGGTCGAATGAAGCGAGCGGGACCAAGGCTTCCTATGAAAGTCTGACAGACGGCTTTGCTGATATCAAGGGCTGGATGGAAGAGAAGGTTATTGATTTTGTCTATCTCTCCTGTGCATCCCTGACAACGGATCAGAATGTCCCGCTGAAAACGATCACCGCTTGGTGGAATCAGGTGGCGGTGGACACCGGAGTCGCGCTTTATATGGAGCACCGGGTATCCGGCAGCCTTTCCAACGAAGCAAACGGGCTTCTGCCGGATGAGCTTGCGGTTCAGATGAGCATGGTGGCCCAAAACGGAGCCTTTTTTGGCAGCGTCCTAGATTCTGTATCTGCGCTCGAAGAGGCGCAATATGGGGATAACGCCTTTGTGAAAAATTATCTGACAGGCGGCGCTGACAATGTGAAAAAGGCGGCGAAGCTGTCCATCCTGAATTATCCGGATCTGAAGTTCACGGCAAAAAAGGATAACTTAACATTCTTTGGCACGAGCGTTCCGGGTACAGAAGTGACCTGCAATGGGAAAAAAGTAACGCAGTCCCCCTTTGGCTGCTTTTCATATCCACTCAGCCTGAAAAAAGGAGAAAATACGATTCGGTTTATCCAGGGAAACGAGGAACTCAGATATACAGTCATTTTTGATGAAACACTGATCCGGTCCGTCGCGCCCATGGCAAAGACCTACGTGAGCGGCGGCTCCAAGCTGGAAATTACGGCAATCGCGGTGCGCGATGCCAACGTGTATGCCAAGATTAACGGCACAACCGTCCGGATGAAGCCGGGCGGGGGAGACGAGGAGGAACCCAAGCAGGAGGATTCTAACTTTATCTCCTATATCGGTACTTATACGCTGCCCAAAAGCCAGGCGGATGCGCGCAATATCGGCAGCTTTACCGTATATGTGACCTATGACGGGCGCACGGCCCAGATGAAGGGCGGCAGTGTCACCGTGAATGCTAAGCCGCCGGAAATTGATATCCCGATCGTTACGCCGGACACTCCTCCCAATACGACAAAGGATCCCTCTGATACGACGCAGGGAAGCCCCTCCGATACCAAGCCGGATTCCACTACCGGAGGCGGATCATCAAACGACTATTTTTCCAAGCAACTCACCCCGTATCAGAACAATGGCGTTCCCGGGTTTGCACGCATGTGTGAAGTGACTTCTGACGATGCGGAAACGCTGCCGGGGAATACCTCAAATGACGCGTGCGGCCCCACCTATGTGCCAATCCTCAAGGGGACCTTTGATTATATCATTGAGGAGACGAGCTATGGCAGCAACCGGTACTATAAGCTGAAATCCGGACGGCGTGTCTATCAGGAGGATGTCAAGGAGATCAAAAAGGGCTATCTGATGCCGAGCAATTCCGTGAAGATCAAATCCTCTTCTACAAAAGGCGATACCAATATCACGCTCTATACCAAGTGGAAGGTGCCGGTCGACGTAGCCTTCACGCCGCAGAAATATGTCAACAGCTCCGATAACCGGCCCTATGCCGTCAACAGTTTCACTGCACAGAGCGTGGATTTCATTTTCAACTATACCGCGTCGGCCAGCGGCAGCGTGAATCTGTCGGGCAGCAATGTGTTCAGCAAGGCGGAATGGATTGTTGATAAGAACACTCTGAAAACGACCCTGCGCCTGCATCTCAAGCGCACCGGCTCCTTCTATGGCTACTCCATGAAATACAATGCGGACGGCTCTTTAACCATCGCCCTGAAAAACAGCGGAGGCACTTCTCTGAGCGGCTACACGATCATGCTGGATGCAGGCCACGGCGGCTCAGACCCAGGCGCGGGCAGCTCTGCCGGCTGGGAAGCGCCTGCAACGCTTGCCATTGCCAAAAAGGTGCAGCAAAAGCTGCAGTCCGCCGGCGCGACCGTCATCATGACCCGCTCGAGCGACAGCCACGTGTCCCTTGAGGCGCGCCTCAATGCGATCCGCGCTAAAAAGCCGGATCTGTTCCTCAGCATCCACTGCGACGCGGCGGATTCGAGCAGCGCGATGGGAACCACCGGGTATTACTATACGCCATACTCCTATGGCCTTGCGGCCTCAATCCATGACCGTTTGGTCAGCGCTTGGCGAGATCAGATTTATAAGGGCACGAGCGTAACGGTATCGAAAATTGACCGTGGCACACGGTTCTATCCGTTCCGCGTCACGCGCGTGCAGGAGTGCCCGGCAGTGCTCATTGAATATGGCTTTATCACCAATGCAAACGACCGCGCAGCGCTGACGAACAGCACAAAGCAGGATTTGCTTGTACAGGCTACGGTCAATGGGATCCAGGATTACCTCAAGGCAAGGGGATAAGCACGCGGCAGAGCTGCTGCATTCGCCGTCAGCCCTGTTTTGCGAGGTGAAATTCAATTTAAGCATCCGGTAAGTGCAAAATGGAGGGAATCACATGATGATTCGAAACGCAAACCAGCAGGATCTCGACTTCCTGCTCCGCCATGACAGGCATATTGCTGCTGATGAAATCCGTTCTGTCGTTGCGCTGGGGAGAATGATTATTCTCTAAAATAAACATTCCGTCATCGGATGGCTGCGTTGGAATTTGTTTTGGGACAACACGCCATTTATGAAAAGGGAATATAGTGAAATCATAGTCGCTTATTTTCTGGGGAACAGCCCTTTGGGTGCGTTGCAGATCGATTCCGTCTGCAGCGCGCTTTTTTTGACGATTCGGCCCCTCTTTGCCGCTTTATTGCACAAAACCGACAGCTTTTCCCCCTTCCTTTTCTCTATATTTGGAAACAGGAACGATGTTGTATCGGTGGGAAAAAGGTGTTATAATTTTAATAATTATACATCATACATCAACAGGGGGTGGGGCGTATCGAAGGCCGAATTCATATCATCTGCGGGCACTACGGCTGCGGTAAGACCAACCTTGCGCTGAATCTGGCGCTTTCCCTGCGCGGGCGGGGAGAGACGGTCACGGTAGCTGATCTCGATATCGTCAACCCCTACTTCCGCACGGCTGATTATAAAGAAGTGCTCGAAAAGAAGGGCATCCGAGTTATCAGCCCGCACAGTGCGGGCACAACCATCGACGCTCCGCAGATCAATGCGGAGATTTTTTCCATCTTCGACCGGCCGGAGGGCCATGTGGTCATCGATGTCGGCGGAGACGACGCGGGCGCGGCAGCGCTGGGCCGGTTTGCGCGGCAGATTGAGGCCGCCGGCGGCTGCGAGATGCTCTATGTTGTCAACCACTACCGCAAGCTGGTCGAAACGCCTGAGCAGGCGGTTTCCCTTCTGCGGGAAGTTGAAGCGGCGTCCCGCCTGAAAGCATCGGGAATCGTCAACAATTCTCATCTGTCGTCTCTCACGACACCGGATGATATTCTGGCGGCGCTGCCCTATGCGCAGGAGGCAGCGCGGGAGGCCGGGCTGCCGCTCGTGATGACCACGGCGCCACGGGCCCTGTTTGAGGAGCTGGAGGGAAAGGTTGCAAACCTTTACCCGGTCGATATTCTGGTTCAGCCGCCCTGGGCGGAAACTAGGTGAAACTTTTTTGAAATAGAGTGTGATTGGAGGAAAATGATTATGGCGAAAGTAACCATTGATGCGAACGTCTGCAAGGGCTGTGAGCTGTGCGTCGCCGCCTGCCCGAAGCATATTATCGCGCTTTCGGCCGACCAGCTCAACGCAAAGGGATATCATCCCGCCTGCGTCATTGATATCGAGCAGTGCATCGGTTGTGCGGCATGCTATACGATGTGTCCGGATTGTGCAATTACGGTGGAAAGGTGAGTGAATTTCATTGGCGCAGAAAGTATTGATGAAGGGCAATGAAGCCCTCGCGGAGGCGGCTATCCAGGCTGGCTGTCGCCATTTCTTCGGTTACCCGATTACCCCGCAGACAGAGGTCGCGGCCTATATGGCCAAGCGTATGCCCAAGATCGGCGGGACCTATCTGCAGGCGGAGAGCGAGCTCGCGGCCATTAACATGGTGCAGGGCGCGGCTGCAGCCGGCGTGCGCGCGATGACATCCTCGTCCTCTCCCGGAATCAGCCTGAAATCCGAAGGAATTTCCTATATGTGCGGCTCCGATCTGCCAGCGCTGATTATCAATGTCCAGCGTGGTGGCCCGGGCTTGGGCGGCATTCAGCCCTCCCAGTCGGATTACTGGCAGGCAACCAAGGCGCCCGGCCACGGTGACCTGCATGTGCTTGTCTTTGCACCCAACTCTGTGCAGGAGATGGTCGATCTTGTTTCCCACGCCTTTGATAAGGCCGATGAATACCGGATGCCTGCGATGATCCTTGCGGACGGCATGCTTGGGCAGATGATGGAGCCAGTGGAAATGGAGATTTCCGATGAGCAGAAGCCCCTCCCCAAGAAGCCGTGGGCTGTCTGCGGTCACAACAATGAGCGCAAGCACAATGTGGTCAATTCTCTGTATCTGCAGGCGAAGGATCTCGAGGATCTTGTTGTCGCCCGTTTTGAGCGCTACAAGGTCATTGAAGAAAAGGAGCCGATGGTGGAGGAATACCTCGTGGATGACGCAGAATATGTTATTGTTGCCTATGGCGCTTCTGCCCGCATTGTCAAAGCGGCGGTGCGTCAGGCGCGCGAAGAGGGCCTCAAGGTTGGTCTGATCCGCCCCATCACACTCTGGCCGTTCCCCAAAAAAGCGCTTCAGAAGGCGGCTGCCCATACGAAAGGCTTCCTGTGCGTGGAGATGAGCATGGGCCAGATGGTGGACGATGTCCGTCTCGCCGTCGATTGTGCGGTTCCTGTTTCATTCTTTGGCCGCACCGGCGGTATTATTCCGACACCGGCCGAGGTCATGGAACAGATTCATAAGCTCACAGGAGGTAATCAGTGATGGCTGTTACATATCAAAGGCCCCATGCATTGCTGGATGTCCCGACGCATTACTGCCCGGGCTGCACGCACGGCATCATTCACCGCCTCGTTGCGGAATGTCTGGATGAGCTGGGCGTTGAGGGGAAGACCGTCGGCGTTGCGCCGGTGGGCTGCGCTGTTATGGCATATGATTATTTTGGCTGCGATGTGATCGAGGCCCCGCACGGCCGCGCCCCGGCGGTTGCCACGGGCATCAAGCGTGCGCTGCCGGAAAACGTCGTTTTTACCTATCAGGGCGACGGTGACCTTGCCGCCATCGGCACAGCGGAGACCGTCCATTCTGCAACCCGCGGCGAGAATATCACGGTGATTTTTGTCAACAACGCGATTTACGGTATGACCGGTGGCCAGATGGCCCCGACCTCACTGCCGGGTCAGGTCACGCAGACCACGCCTTATGGACGCGATGTAAACACAGCGGGCTATCCCGTGCGTGTGTGTGAAATGCTCTCTACGCTTGATGGCGTTGCCTATGCAGAGCGTGTAAGCGTCGACTGTGTGAAGAATGTCAATCGGGCAAAGAAGGCGATTAAAAAGGCCTTCGAGACGCAAATCGCAGGCAAAGGCTTTACAATTGTCGAGGTCATTTCCTCCTGCCCGACCAACTGGGGCCTTGCACCCAATGAGGCGCTGAAATGGCTACGCGAAAATATGCTCCCTTATTATCCGCTTGGCGTTTATAAGGATAAAACTGCTGACGAGGAGGTGGCCGACAATGCGTGATATGAACGCAGTCCTCGCCGGTTTTGGCGGGCAGGGCATCCTCTTCATGGGCAAGGTAATCGCCTATGCCGGCCTTTATGACGACAAGCAGGTTTCCTGGCTGCCGTCTTACGGCCCGGAGATGCGCGGCGGCACGGCCAACTGCAGTGTCTGCATTTCCGATGAACAGATCTGTTCCCCGCTGGTCAACACGCCCAACGCGCTGATTGTGATGAATCTGCCATCCTTTGATAAATTCATCGATAAGGTGGTCCCCGGCGGCATTGTGATTGTCGACAGTTCTCTGATCGAGAAAAAGTCGAACCGCACGGATATCGATGTCCACTATGTTCCCGCCACTTCAATGGCAGAGGAGCATGGCCTGAAAGGTCTGGCCAATATCATTCTCATGGGCAAACTTATGGCGCTGACCGATTTCTGCACAATGGAGACGATGGAAAAGACGCTCCTGAAGATTGTCCCGCCGAAGAAGCAGCATCTGGTGGCGAAGAATATGGACGCGGTCCGCCTCGGCGCAGAATACGTGGAATAATATCATTGAAGAGAGAGAAAGCATGCAGGCAGCAGTCTGCATGCTTTTTTGTATTGGCTGCCGAACAAAAGAGATTATCAAAATTCATATAAAATTTTGGAAGAAAAGGTTGACTTCTGCTTTTAATTTGTTATAATAAAAGTAATGATTATCATTATTGATTGGATGGTTCCTATGGCACTTACAAAACGAAGCCGGCAGCGCGAGGCAATCCTCAGCGAGTTGTGCGGCAGGACTGATCACCCCACGGCAGAGGAGCTTTATCTCTCATTAAAAGAGGAAATGCCCAATCTCAGCCTTGGTACAGTCTACCGCAATCTTTCCCTGCTCAGCGAGGAGGGAATCATTTTGAAGCTCTCCTGCGGAGGCGCGGACCATTTCGATGGCAACACAGCACAACACTACCATTTTTTATGCACCCGCTGCGGCCGTCTTTACGATTTGCCTATGCCCGTGTTTGACGAGCTCGACCAACAGGCGCAGAAGTATCTTCCCTGTCCGGTCGATTATCACAGGCTGACGTTCTATGGTGCCTGCCAGAGCTGTATGGAGAAGCACTGATGAAACACCGGCGGCAAAAGACGCCCATATTTCGTCAATGGTTGCTGCGAGAACCTGCACAATAAGGATAATTCAAAAATAAAGACATCTGATGGAGGTAACTGGTTATGAAAAAGTTTGTTTGCAGCGTTTGTGGTTATGTTTACGAAGGCGAAGAAGCTCCGGAATTCTGCCCGGTCTGCAAGGCGCCCCGTGAGAAATTCAATGAGGTTAAGAGCGAAATGGCATGGGCCGACGAGCATCGTATCGGTGTGGCACAGGGCGTGGAAGAGGATATCGTTGAGGATCTTCGCGCCAATTTCATGGGCGAATGCACCGAGGTTGGCATGTATCTTGCCATGAGCCGTCAGGCGGACCGCGAAGGCTATCCGGAGGTTGCCGAGGCCTATAAGCGCATTGCGTATGAAGAGGCGGAGCATGCCGCGAAGTTCGCGGAGCTGCTCGGTGAGGTTGTCGTAACGGATACGAAGGAAAACCTGCGTGTGCGCGTTGAGGCCGAATACGGCGCAACCGAAGGCAAATTGAAGCTTGCAAAGCGCGCCAAGGCTCTCAACTATGACGCAATCCATGATACCGTACATGAAATGTGCAAGGATGAAGCCCGCCACGGCAAAGCCTTCAAGGGCCTGCTGGAGCGTTATTTCGGTTAATATTTGAATCATTTAGAAATCCATCCTTCCTGTTTTTCGAGCGAAAGGCGGCTGTCCCATGTGGGGCAACCGCCTTTTTACGATTGACAGTATTGAATTCAATGGAAAATCCGGTAAATCAGATGGCAAGATTATTAATCTGAAACGGGATCTCTACGACGGCAAGACCACAGGGTGAAGGCGGGCCGCTCCAGCTGAGGCCGAAAACGCAGCACACATGGCTTTGCGGCTGCCGGGCGGCAAGTAACGGCCTTTCGCAATAGGCAGACCGCACTTCCGCATTGACGCGTCTGCGAGGAGCAGAGGGCTTTGCCCGCATGTGAAATACCACCGGCTTGGCCAGTGGATATTTTTCTCACTCATTATCTATCGGAACCCTTTAAGAGCCTCCCGCGCCTTTCACAGGCTGGGAGGCTCTTGCTCCGTTTTATCCTGTTTTCTGGTTACCGCGATGCAGGCGCAGTACACGTCCTTCGCTCCCGCGAACTTCAGCATTTTGGCGCATTCGTCCAGCGTGGCGCCGGTCGTCTTCACATCGTCGCACAGCAGCACAGTTTTTCCTTCTACTGCCTCCGGACAGGGAACCTCGAACACGCCGAACACATTACCCCTGCGCCCAGCCCCCTTGAGCTCATGCTGTGCAGGGGTGTCAATGCTTTTACACAGTGCATGGCAGTCGGCGGGAACACCCAGCAAGGCAGAAAGCTCCCGGGCGAGCAGAGCGCTCTGATTATAACCGCGCTCCTTTTCTTTGGCGGGCAGCATGGGGACGCAGACGATCAGGTCAAAGGAGATGCCGGGCATGTTTTCCCGCACGCTTTTTGCCATCTCCTGTGCAAAAAAGATGGCAGACTGCGGCCTATCGCGGAATTTAAAGCGGTGGATGCCCTCCCGGACAGCTTCTTCATAGTAAAACGGCGCCGTGATCTCTTGATACGCCGTTTTTGGATGCTTGCGCCCGCAGTCCCGCAAGCTGTACCCGCAGAGCAGACAGACGGGCGCTTCAATGCGGACGATGCGTTTTTCGCACGCTTCACAGAGTGTTTTCCCAGCCGGAAGGACCTCTCCGCAGCAGACACAGCGGGGAGGGTAAAGGATGGAGAGCAGCCGGTCGAGCCATTCTTTACGCTTCATCAGTAAAAACAATCCTTTGTTAATAGGAAGTTTGAAGCTTGAGCTCCTCAAATTTCCTCTTCCGTCAAAAAAGCGCGCAGGGCGGAAAAGCGCCGCGTCTTTTTATCATTGTCCACCATGCGCCGTACCACGTCGCTGCTTCCCACGAGAATCATCTTGGACTTTGCGCGGGTGACGGCTGTGTAGAGCAGGTTCCGGTAGCTCAATTGTGGCACAACATTTAAAACGGGCATGACGACCGCCTCGAATTCGCTGCCCTGGCTTTTGTGCACTGTCACGGCGTAGGCAAGCTCCAGCTCTGCCGCCGATTCAAAGGAATACATTGCCGTGCGGTCGTCGAATAGCACATAGAGTGTTGAGCTTGCGTGCTCGATCCGGTCTAAAATCCCGACGTCGCCGTTAAAAACGCCCGTTCCATTTTCCCCGCCTCGCGTCCAGGGAAGGTCGTAGTTGTTTTTGGTCTGCATCACCTTGTCGCCGCTGCGCAGGATGCGCCCGTTGATCGTGACCTCCTGCTTTTTCTTTTCCGGCGGATTGAGAACGCTCTGCAGCACGCGGTTGAGGTTGACCGTGCCGAGGTCGCCCTTGCGCGAGGGGCAGAGCACCTGGATATCCGAGATAGGGGAGTATCCATAGGCCTTGGGCAGCCGGGAGGCGCACAGCTCCGTTATGGTCCGCTCGGCGAGATACGGCGCGGGACGGTTCATAAAGAAGAAGTCGGCGTCGTTGCGGTCGAGCACCGGCATTTCGCCGCGCACGATACAGTGCGCGTTGGTTACAATCAGGCTCTCCATCGCCTGGCGGAATACCTCTGTCAGCTGGACCGTCGGCAGCAGGCCGGATTGGATCAGATCCTGTAATACGTTTCCCGCGCCCACAGGCGGGAGCTGGTCGCTGTCCCCCACCATGATCAGACGGCAGCCGAGCGGCAGGGCCTCCAACAGGCTTGAAAAGAGATTGATATCCACCATGGAGAGCTCGTCCACAATCACCGCGTCCGCCTCCAGCGGATTGCGCGCGTCACGCGCAAAGACAGGGCGGTCGTTTTCCGTCCATTCGACCTCCAGCAGGCGGTGGATCGTCTTGGCCTCTTTGCCCGTCAGCTCGGACATACGTTTTGCCGCGCGGCCGGTCGGCGCGGCAAGGGCTACGTCCAGCCCGTCGCGCTCAAAGAGCGTTAAAATGCCCTTGAGCGTGGTCGTTTTGCCGGTGCCGGGGCCGCCGGTCAGGATGAGCAGCCCCTTCTGGATGGCTGTTGTGATGGCGAGGCGTTGCTTCTCCTCATATTGAATGCCGTTCTCCTTTTCAATGCGCTCAATATCCTTTTCCAGCGTCGGCTTTCCGGCCGGTGGGAAGCGCAGCATGATTTTGATACGCTCTGCCGCGCTTTTTTCCGCGCTGTAGATGCTGGGTAGAAAGATGAATTCCCGGCCTCCGATCTCCTTTGCAACGAGCTGACGGTCTTCCAACAGCCCGTCAAGCGCGATCTCAATGGTGTCCGTGTCTGTATCCAGCAGATCGCGGGAGGGCGCCAGCAGCTTTTCGCGCGGAATGCAGGTGTGACCGTTGTGCAGGTTGTGGCGCAGGACGTAGATCACGCCCGCGCGTACCCGGTGGATCTCATCCGGGCGGTTGGGCATTGACTGGGCGATGGCGTCCGCCCGCTCAAAGCCCATATGGATCTCCTCGCTGCAGAGAATATACGGGTTTTCGTGGATGCGGTCGATGGCGGAGGCGCCGAATTTCCGGAAGGCTGCCAAGCATTCTGCAGGTGTCATGCCGATGGCTTCCAGAGCAATCATCACCTCGCGCACGGCAAACTGCTTTTTGAATTCCGCGCAGATTTTATGCGCCTTTTCCCGGGAAATGCCCTTGATTGTGGCAAGCCGCTCCGGCTCGTTTTCGAGGACGTCAAAGGTCCGATCGCCGAAGGCCTCGACGATCTTTTCCGCCGTGGCGGCACGGATGCCTTTGACCGCGCCGGAAGAGAGATATTTCAAAAGCTGCCCCGCTGTAGAGGGGAGGCTGCGCTCGCACAGCTCCGCGCGGAACTGGCGGCCAAAAGATGCATGCACGTCCCAGTGCCCCATCAGGCGCAGCTCTTCCCCGGCAGACAGAGCCGGGAGGACACCCACCACCGTGACCAGTTCCCCGTCGCTGTTCAGGTCCAGCACGGTAAAGCCGGTATCCGGGCGGTAGAACGTGACGTCCTCCACACTGCCGCGCAATTCAATTTGTTCCTGTTCGTCCATAGCCATGACCATCTTTCTTCATCGTAAAACTAAGTAGTATTATACTTCGATTCAATGCCGGATGCAAACATTCGTTTTTTATAGCAGATGGGTTTGTGATTTCGACAAGGATATGCTAAAATAAGGAGAAACGATTTGTTTAGAATGAAGAACAAAGGAGGGATTGGATGCAGTATCAGGAAGCGGTCGACTATGTACATTCCCTGCTCCCGTTCGGCGTAAAGCCGGGATTGGAACGCATGCGCGCGATAATGGCGGAGCTTGGCAACCCGCAGGACCGCCTGAAATTTGCCCATGTTGCGGGCACAAACGGTAAGGGCTCCACCTGCGCGATGCTTGCAGGGATTTTACAGGCCTCCGGGTATAAGACGGGGCTTTTTACCTCTCCCTATGTGATTGAATTTCGGGAGCGGATGCAGGTGAACGGCGAGATGATCCCGCACGAGTCATTCGCCGCCGTCATTGAGCAGATCAAGCCTGTGGCGGACATGCTTGCCAAACGGGACATGCAGCCCACGGAGTTTGAGGTCATCACAGCCGCCGCCTTTCTCTATTTTGCGCAGGAGGGCTGCGATATCGTGGTGCTGGAAGTTGGCCTCGGCGGGAGGCTTGATTCCACCAACATCATCAAAACGCCGCTGGTGAGTGTGATCACCTCCGTTTCGATGGATCATATGAACGTGCTCGGCAATACCATTGAGGAGATTGCAGCGGAAAAATGTGGGATCATCAAGCGCGGCGGGATCACCGTCACCTATCCGGAGCAAGACCGGCGCGTGTTCAACATCCTGTACCATACGGCGATTTTGCAGAGCAACGTATTGATTACGCAGAATATGGGGGATATCCATATTGAGGCGGAAAAGATCACCGGCACGGATATCGTCTATAACGGCCTACATATTCACATCCCGCTCATTGGCACGCATCAGGTGGGCAATTGCATGACCGCCGTCCTGGCGGCGGAGGCCCTGCGCTCACGCGGTCTGCGCGGGATTACGGGTAAAACGATTATAAACGGGATTGCCGGCGTGCGGATACCGGCGCGGCTGGAGATTTTTCAGACGCAGCCGCTTGTGCTGCTTGACGGCGGGCACAATGCGGATGGAATCCGGCGGCTGGCACAGGCTGTGCGGCAGTTTCTGGCCGGCAGGCGGATTGTCGCAGTGATCGGCATGATGGCGGATAAAGCCTACGATGTGGCCGCGCGGGAAATCGCCCCCTTGTGCGAAAAGATCATCACGACCACACCGTCGAACCCGCGGGCAATGCCCGCCGAACGGCTCGTCAGGGCAATGGAGCCTTATTGCAGGGATGCCCGGGCGGTGGAAAAGCCGGAGGAAGCGTTTTTGCAGGCGCTCAGAGAGGCGCAGCCGGAGGATGTGGTGCTCATCTGCGGCTCATTCTATCTTGCGTCGGATGTGCGGAAAGCCTTGATTCGTTTTTCTGCATGATTTTTTGCGTCGTTTGCCAGCGTTCAACAAAATATGCATTAGAAATCCTTTATCCTGATCGGGTAAGGGATTTTTTATTTTTTATGAATCATTTAAATCTGGACAGGCAATACTAAGAGGAACAGGAGGAATCAGACGTGGCAATTCGATTGGAGTTTGCCCCTGGCCGCTTGACCGCGTATTTGGAAGGGGAGATCGACCACCACAATGCCGCCGCCCTGCGCGAATGCATCGACGAGGCAGTCGAGCAGCACAGGCCGGAAACCCTATGCATTGATTTCGGGGGCGTCAGCTTTATGGACAGCTCCGGCGTGGGGCTTGTGATGGGGCGCATCGGTGTGATGCGTGTGCTGGGGGGAAAGGTAGAGGTGGTAAACCTCACCCCGCAGTCCTATAAGGTGATGCAGCTGGCAAGCCTCGATAAGCTCGCGGTGATCCGTCAGAAGGAGGACGTCAAACATGAAGGCGAATAATACTGTAAAACTGGAAGTGGAAAGCCGGTCCGTCAATGAGAGCTTTGCGCGCGTTGTCGTTTCTGCTTTCGCAGCGCAGCTCGACCCGACGATCGAAGAGGTGAACGATATCAAAACGGCGGTCAGCGAGGCCGTGACTAACTGCATCGTGCACGCCTATGAAAACAAGGTCGGCAGGATTTACATAACCGTTTCCCTGTATGACGATGGTCTTGTCAAAATCAAGATCCGGGATAAGGGCCGCGGGATAGAGGATGTGAAAAAAGCGATGGAACCGCTGTATACGACTGCTGCCGGCGAGCGGGCCGGCCTCGGCTTCGCCGTGATGGAAAGCTTTATGGATAAGGTCAAGGTACATTCTAGGGTGGGGCAGGGCACGAGCGTGATTTTAGAGAAACGCATCGCAGGTCGCGATGCGAGCCGTGGTTGAGCAGGCGGCCGCGCGTGAGAGCCTGATTTCAGACAACCTGGGGCTTGTCCATTCCTGCGCAAACCGCTTCCGCGGCCGCGGCGTGGAATATGACGACCTCTTTCAGGCTGGCTGCGTGGGCCTGATTAAAGCGGCGGATGGCTTCGATCCTTCACGCGGATTCGCATTCTCCACCTCTGCCGTGCCGGTGATCCTGGGGGAAATCCGCCGGATTTTTCGCGATGGCGGAACAGTGAAGGTTGGCAG
>DAWDUP010000016.1:19884-23578 GCA_052346825.1 Candidatus Fimivicinus sp.
CGCAACGCCCTGCGGGAAAAGGAGCGCCTGACCGCTGAGCGCGGGCAGGAGCCGACCATCGGAGAGCTTGCGGAGCACTTGGGGATGGATATCGCGGAGACGGCGCAGGTGCTGACCGCCTCCATGCCTCCCGTCTCCCTGACGGCGGACGAGGAAAATGGTTCCGGGCAGATCGACATCCCTGTCGCGCCACCGGAGGATATGATTTCCGATACGGTCGCACTGGAGCAGATTATGGACAGGCTGCCCGAACGGGATAAACAGCTCATTGAGCTGCGCTATTTCAAAGGGCTGACGCAGACCGTGACCGCCGAGCACCTGGGTATGTCGCAGGTACAGGTGTCCCGGCGGGAGAAAGCAATCCTATTGCAAATGCGCCGCTATCTGACGGGATAGCGGCGCCGGCTTTTTGAAATTCTGCAAAGGCGGCAAAAGATGTGCATTAGTAAGGGATTGATTTCATTACTTGATATCATCCCTAGCAGTATTTTTCAATTACAATATGCAGCCTGCCCTTCTTACTCGTCCCGCCGACCTCTGCCAGCCGGACCTTGCCCTTTGAGCGGAATACGATCCGGTCGCCCTCCCTGACGGGGGCGGCCGTTTTTTCGCAGGGGAGGGAGTTTATGAAGATCAGCCCCTTCTGGACTGCCGCTGCGGCCGCCCCCCTGCTGACGGAGAATGCGGCGGATACCACGTTATCGAGCCGTAAGGATGCGACCACGCAGGGGACAAGCTCGCGTTTTTCCTCCACGCTGCGCAGCTCCTTCACCGGGACGAACGCACCGTCGAGCCGGGCGCGGCCCGCCTGTGTGAGGTTGTCTTTGAGATAGGGCGCAACACTTTTGAGCAGGACGATGTCGCAGCCGTTTTCCTTTACCAGAAGATCTCCCACCATTTCCCGCTTGATACCGAGCCCCATCAGTGCGCCCAGATAGTCGCGATGGGTGAGCGTGTGAAACGGGTCCTTTTTCACACGCAGGACGGTCAGAGGATTGTCCTCCTCGTTTTCCGAGAGCCAAGAAAGCCGGCCTTTTTCGGTGGGCAGGGAGAGATAATCCGGGAAAAACACGGCGATCACACGCTCCGCTTCCGCGTATCCGCCATAAAAGCAAACCTGCATCCCTCGGCGTTTCACGCAGTACGCCCGCGCCAGCGCGCCCTGCCGCAGATCGAGAAAAGCGGAGTGCGTCAGCACCGCATATCGTTCGCACTGGTCAATTTTATCCTCGATCCCCGCCAGAAGTAAATCGTCTTCTCCCATGTTTTCCGCCCTTTCTGCCGCCTGTGTTCTCGGTCTATTTTAACGCATATCATGTAGGGTTCGCAAGGCCTTCGTATGGAAAGCGATCTTCCGGCTGCAAAAAAGCAGAGGGCAAAACCCACCGCTCTTTCTCACTTCCTCTTTACTTCTAAGATTTAGAGTGTTAAAATATAAAAGCATTAATGAACCGCAGGAGGTATCATTTTGAATAACAAACTCAAGGACGATAACGTCGATTTTCTATTTCAGGCGATTCTGGCGCTCGAAACGATGGAGGAGTGCTATGACTTTTTTGAGGATCTTTGTACGGTGACGGAGCTGAAAGCCATTTCACAGCGCATTGTGGTTGCCCATATGCTCAGCCAAAAGCGTGTTTACAGCGATATTGTGCGCGAGACAGGCGCGAGCACCGCGACAATCAGCCGCGTCAACCGTTCCCTGAATTATGGCTGCGACGGCTATGAGAAAATTTTTGCCCGGATTGATCAGGCGAATTCGGGAAAGGGTGCTCAGAAATGAGCGGCTATGCGGATTTCGCATCCTTTTACGATCAGCTGACGGGAGATGTCGGATATCCGCAGCGGGCAGGCTATCTCGCCGGATTGCTTTCGGAAAACGGTGTTGAGAAGGGCACGGTTCTCGATCTCGCCTGCGGGACGGGAAGCCTGACACTGGAGCTTGCCAGGCGTGGCTATGAAATGATCGGTGTGGATGCGAGCCCCGATATGCTCTGCGTAGCGCGGGAGAAATGCATGCAGGCCGGAGCGGACGTGCTCTTTCTCTGCCAAGCGATGGAAGCGCTTGACCTTTACGGTACGGTGAACGCCGCCGTCTGTACGCTCGACAGCCTGAATCATATCACAGATCCGGACACGCTGCAGGAGGTTTTTCGGCGCGTGTCTCTTTTCCTCGAGGCGGGAGGGCTATTCATTTTCGATGTCAATACGCCTTATAAGCACCGGGAGATTTTAGGGGACAATACCTTCGTGTATGATCTCGACGGGCTTTACTGCGTCTGGCAGAATGCCTACGACGCGCAGGACGATACCGTGGACATCCTACTCGATTTTTTTGAGCAGAGGGGAGATGGCTCTTATACCCGCTCAGGAGAGCAGTTTGCAGAGCGCGCTTACAGCCATGGAATGTTGTGTGGCCTGTTGGAGAATGTGGGGCTTTCGTTGATCGGCTGCTATGAGGAAATGATGCGCACGCCGCCGCAAAAGGACACGCAGCGCGTGGTGTATCTGGCACAAAAAGAAAGGATTTAAGGATAGATGGGGAAACTGGTTCGTTGTATTTCAGAGGATGGGACGCTCACCGTTATGGCGCTCGACAGCACGGATATCGTAGCGCAGGCAGAGCGCATCCATCAAACCTCGGCCGTCACGTCGGCGGCTTTGGGGCGGCTGCTGACAGCGGCCTCCATGATGGGCGATCAGCTCAAGGGTGCGGATAATAGCATTACTTTGCGTTTAAATGGCGGTGGTCCCGCTGGGACGGTGCTCGCCGTTGCAGACAGCAGGGGTAACGCGCGCGGCTATGTCGGCACGCCGGTCGTCGAGCTGCCGCTCAATGAGAAGGGCAAGCTGGATGTCGCAGGCGCTGTCGGCACGGACGGCACGCTGACTGTGATCAAGGATTTAGGGCTGAAGGAGCCTTATGTTGGCCAGATTCCACTGGTATCCGGCGAGATCGCGGAGGATATCACGCAGTATTTCGCCGCCAGCGAGCAGGTGCCGACCGTGTGCGCCCTGGGCGTGCTGGTGAACCCCGATCTGACCATCCGCAGGGCGGGTGGCTTCCTCATTCAGCTTCTGCCCACGGCGGACGATACGGTGATCGACGCGGTGGAGCGGTGCGTGGAAAAGGTGCCGCCAGTGACGAAGCTGTTGGAGGACGGTCTTGCCCCGGAGGAAATCTGCCGGGCAGTGCTGCCGGAATTCACGCTGGAGGTGCTCGACGAGGAGCAGCCGGTTTACCGTTGCAACTGCAGCCGAGAGCGTGTTTTGCGCGCGCTGGCGGCGACTGGGCGGGAGTCCCTTGAGGAGCTTTCGCAGGATCCGATCACGGAGGTCTGCTGCCAGTTCTGCGATCGAAAATATCAGATTGAAAGCGCTGAGCTCAAGGCGCTGCTGCAGGAATCGCACTGACAAAGTGCTGGCACATGCGCTTACGGCGCAGAAAAATTACAGATTTTTTTGGAAAAAGTTTGCGCCGGGTGGTTGACATACGTTCCGATTTGTAGTATATTATAACACGTCGCCGCCGCACTCCAGAGTGTACGGTGCAGGCAACGGGAGCATAGCTCAGCTGGGAGAGCACCTGCCTTACAAGCAGGGGGTCACAGGTTCGAGCCCTGTTGTTCCCACCAAAAGTGGCCCGGTAGTTCAGCTGGTTAGAACGCTAGCCTGTCACGCTAGAGGTCGACGG
>DAWDUP010000017.1:0-14354 GCA_052346825.1 Candidatus Fimivicinus sp.
TGTGCGGCGAGCAGGACGCCCATCTTCGCGCTGTGGAAATTGAGCCCGCCCTGCATCCAGGCGGCAAATGGCTCGCGCAGCGGCGCATCCGCCGAGAGCTCAATGGATGAGCCGAGCGTAAACGCACCCGCCGCCATGATAACCTGGCTGTCGTAGCCGGGCATGTCCCAAGGCTCTGGAGAAACAAAGGAATCCACAGGCGCGCCCTTCTGCATGCCCTGGCAAAACGCAATCAGTGCTTTTTCCTCTCTCAGAAGCACAGCCTGAATGATATCATGGCGCGTTTCTCCACAGCGGGGCGTCACATCATAACCCAGAATTTCAAAGAGCGCCGCGGTAAAGGCCGCTGTTTTCAGCGCCTCTCCCGTCACATGCGGCGCATGGAACAATCCCATAAAGAGCGGACGGTTCTGGCCGAGCGTCGCTCCGACCTCACGGCCCAGCCCCGGCGTCGTCATCCGATAGGAGCACAACTCCACCAGATCGGCGCGGCCCGCGATATAGCCGCCCGTCGGTGCAATCCCGCCGCCGGGATTTTTGATGAGCGAGCCCGCAATCAGATCTGCGCCCACACTGAGCGGCTCTTCCTGCTCGACGAACTCGCCATAACAGTTATCAACCATCACGATCACATCCGATTTGACCGCCTTGACTGCCTTCGCCACATCGCCAATCTGCGCAACGCTCAGGCTCGGGCGCAAAGAATAGCCGCGCGAGCGCTGCAGGTAAACCATCTTTGTGCTTTCATCAATCGCGGCACAAATAACCGGAATATCCGGCAGGCCGTCTTTCCCCAGCTCCACCTGACGGTAATGGATCCCATAATCCTTTAAAGAGCCCTGCCCCTCTCCGCGCAGGCCAATGACGGAATGGATCGTGTCATAGGGGGTGCCCGTTGCGCTGAGCATCGTGTCCCCTGGGCGCAGTACACCGTAGAGCGCTACGGCGAGCGTATGCGTTCCGCAGGCAAAGGTGTGGCGCACAAGCGCATCCTGCGCGCCCATCACCTCGGCGAACACCTTGTCGAGCGTTTCACGGCCCCGGTCGTCATAGCCATAGCCGGTGGACGAGACAAAATGGCTTTCGCTCACGCCGTTTCGAATGAAGGCGGAAAGCACCTTGAGCTGGTTATATTCGGTGATCTGATCAATTTTCAGAAAATCGGGCTTTGCGCGCTCCAGCGCATCTTGTCCAGCTTTCTGAATCACAGGGTCAAGCTGAAAAAAAGACTGCTGCATATGTAACTCTAAACTCCTTTTTGGGTAATGATCAGGGCTGGTTCTCCATACGGTTCAAAGCCGATTCGGCGGTAAAATACCTCGTGCAGGCCGTCCTCATGGAAAAGAAAAACCATTTTTCCTTCTTCGGATAAGGCTCTGCACAGCGACGCAGTTAAATAAGAACCAATTCCACTGGTACGCTTCCCCGGCAGAACCGCCACGCCGCCAAGCAAAGCTTCCCGCCGCGTCAGCGCAACCGCCATGGCACAGGCGATCCATTCATCCCTGTCTTGTGCCGCCCATACCCGGGCCGTGCCATGGCGTACCCGATGGGAAACATCCGGGAGCCATGCTGCAAGACTGGGCAGCGTTTCCCCCGCTGCGGTCAGAATTTCATAGACCTTTGGCAGCGGGGGCTCTTTGCAAAGGGAAACCGCCCTATGCTTCTGCGGCACGAGCGAAGAATGCAGCCGCATGGAAAGGCATCGCTGAAGACGACAGCCTGGCAACAGGCAATCCTCCCGGACAACCCATTCCGGACACAGGAGGCTTTCAAAGCCGACAGCATACAAAAACTCCCATATTTCCTCCAAATCTGCCTGCTCCACAGCACATACCGTCACATTCCCGTCAACACGTGACAAAGCGGCGGTTGACCGGCCCGATGCATCTGCCTGCATCCAGAATTGAGCAAAGGGATAGCCTGTCCCATACGCTTCCAGAAAGGCGGCAATTCGCACGCCGTATGGGCTCTCCTTACAAAACGACAGGAGATCGGGAAGGGACCGCTCCTCAATCAATCGAATCATCGGCAAAGCGCTGCGCAAGCGCACGCACCAGATCGGCGGTATCGTATAGATCTCCCTCTTCGATCACACACGACGGGGAATGCAGATAACGGCACGGGACAGATATCGTAATGGTTTTAACGCCACCCCGGCTCTTATGGATCGCGCCCGCATCATTTCCCTGCAACCAGCGTTTTGGTCTGACAGCGGATATTCTTTCGCTCCGCAAGAGAGAAAGCAAAATCATACAGTCGCCTATCATAGAGTGTGCTTTTATCCATGAAGGAAACCACCGCGCCCTTTCCCAGCGCGCAGACACGCTTGTGCGGCTGGACGCCCGCAATATCCGCCGCGGTCGTCGTTTCCACAACGATTGCGTAATCGGGATCGAGCCGGAAGGCCGCAGCTCCGGCCCCGCGCAGCCCCACCTCTTCCTGCACGGTAAAGGCAAAATCCAGGTCAAAAGGCAAATCACTTTCGATCATCTCCAAGAGGATCGCGCAGCCCGCACGGTCATCGAGCGCCTTCGCCTTGATCCGGCGCTCGCCAAACGGCATGAAGGGCGAGTCAAAATAAGCGATATCACCCAAATGGACCGCTTCTTTCGCCTGATCGGCAGAAGAAGCCCCAATATCAATATAGAGCTTTTCAAAATCCGGTATTTTTTTCAGATCGTCCTTTTTCAGGAGGTGTACTGGCATCGCGCCGATCACGCCCGGCAGCTTTTTCTCTCCCACGAGAACGCCGCGTCCAAACAATACGCGCGGATCGATCCCGCCGACGGGTGAAAATTTAAAATAGCCTTCCTTGGTGATATACGTGACAATCAGAGCAACCTCATCCATGTGGGCGGCAAGCATAACCTTCTTTTTTGCCCTTTGCGCGCCCTTTTTATGCACCAGAAGATTGCCGAGCGCATCAACCTCATACTCCGCATGCATCCCGATGCGCTCAATCAGATAATCCCGCACTGCGTCTTCCCGGCCGGAAGCGCCCTGCAAGGAACAGAGTGTTTTTAAGGTTTCCAACATTTATGCACGCCCCCTTTCCAGAATATAGGCAGCCAGCAGCCGCGCGGTGCTCTCCACATCCTGCGGATCGATCACCTCAATGCTCATATGCATATACCGCAGCGGAATGGACAGAACTCCCATGCGCATGCCCGCGCCCGCCGCGGCGATCTCATCCGCGTTCGTCCCGGTCTTCCCGTTCATAACCTCCAGTTGATAGGGAATATCCTGTTCCCTGGCGATTTTCTCCAAGCGTCTGCTCATTGCGGCGTTTAATGTCGGGGCAATGCCAATCATCGTTCCCTTGCCCAGATCCGCGCACTTGTACCGCGGCGCATCCGGCGTCATGGCAAAACTGACATCCACCGCAATCCCCTCTTCGGCCCCGGCAGCAAAGGAGGCGCAGCCTGCGCTTCCACCGCCGACCTCCTCCTGTGTGGAAAAGACGATGGTGATCCGGCAGGAATGCCCCTGCTCCCTGAGCAGTTCCAGACAGCGAAGGATTGCCGCCACACCCGCGCGGTCGTCCAGCGACGGCGAACTGATCAGGCCGCCCAACAGCCCCCTCGGCTCCCGCCGCAGGGTCACACGGTCGCCCGGGTGTGCTTTTTCCCGTGCGGCTTCCGCCGCGAGGCCGATATCGATTGCCATATCCGTAATATCGGTGATCGACTGATCGTCCGCCTTTGACAGATGCGGCGGTATGCTGCATACCACGCCATAAAGCGGCTCGGTTCCCCAGACGGTCACCTCATGCCCGGCCAAAGTACGAATGTCGATGCCGCCGCACTTGTCTATCCGCAGAAAGCCTTCCGCGTCCACGCCGGTCACGACCATGCCGATCTGGTCGATATGCGCATCCAGAAGAATGTGCGGGCCTGACCCTTCGATTTCACCGATGACATTGCCGGAAGCATCGGTATGCACCTGTGCGAACGCGCCGAGCGCACCGGCCGCCGTCTGTGCCGCCGTTTTTTCTTCGCCTGATACGCCCGATGCGGCACACAATTGCAGCAATAAGTCCTTCATTGACAGGATTCCTTTCCAAACTGGTAATACTGATTTTAAGGTAATTAGCTTTAATATTATACGTTTTTACCAGCAAAAATTCAATATGCTTCGCTTTTTCCTTTTCTTTGCAAATCTGAAAGGAAGCTTTTCTTGAAAGGCTTCCAAAATTATGATAGACTATTTGCATGCAATCTAATTTAGTAGCCGTGTGGCTTAGAAAGAAGGCTGACGATGGAACAAACGCACAGTAAGCTGAAATATCCAACGCTGTCACAACGGTTCTATGAGAATCGTTATGTCTGGATTTCCTTTGCCGCCTCCGCGCTGGTGATGCTCCTTGTCTATATTTGCTTCGAGCTAATCCCATTCGGCGGAAGGACCATTCTGCGCATGGACCTTTATCATCAGTACGGTCCCCTGTTTGCGGAGCTTTATGAACGGATCGTAGGCGGTGAAAGCCTGATCTATTCCTGGAATACAGGGCTCGGCAGCAGCTTCCTCGGCAACTTCTACAATTACCTCTCCAGCCCTCTGTCCATCCTCATTCTCCTCTTTGGGCACCAAAACATCCCCGAAGCGATCGCCACCATGATTCTGATCAAGGCTGCGCTTGCCAGTGCAGCGTTCGCCTATTATCTGAAGCGCTCCACTGGTAAAAATGACGCGACAATTTCCGCCTTTGGCGTATTGTATTCCTTCTGTGGCTTTTTCATCGCCTATTACTGGAACGTGATGTGGCTGGATGCGATGGTCCTTCTGCCGCTGATTGCGCTTGGCATTGAGCAGATCATTCGAAAAGGGCGCTTCGGGCTCTACTGTGCCGCGCTGACGCTGACCATGCTCTCCAATTACTATATGTCCTTTATGGTCTGCATCTTTGCAGTGCTGTATTTTCTGGTATATTACCTGAGCCATTATGAATTTTCAGCGCGTCTTTCCGCTGCGATGCCTGTTGATGGGAAGCCCTCTCTATGGTCCAGAATTCAGAACAGCCGGTTTCTGCAAAGCGGCGTCCGTTTTGCGGGCAGTTCTATTTTATCCGCCGGACTTGCGGCTTTTGCCCTGCTCCCCACCTATTTTATTCTGCAGGCTTGCTCCGCTACCTCCGGTACCTTCCCCAAAAAATACACCTCCTACTTTACCATTTTCGATTTTCTTGCCAATCATTTTGCCAGCGTAACACCCACGATCCGCAGCAGCGGGGAGGATGTCCTGCCCAACGTGTATTGTGGCGCGATTGTACTGATCCTGATTCCACTCTATCTCTTTGCAAAGACGATCTCCAAACGGGAGAAGGTGATGCACCTCTCCCTGCTCGTCTTTTTCTATTTCAGTTTCAACACCAATTTTCTCAATTATATTTGGCACGGCTTTCACTTCCCGAACGACCTGCCCTACCGTCAGTCCTTCCTCTACTCCTTTATTCTGCTGATCATGGCCTATCAGGTGCTGATCCGGCTGAAGGAGTTTTCCACGAAGGAGATTGCGGGCGTCGGGCTCTCCGTAATGGCCTATGTGGTGATCGTACAGAAAATAACGTCCAAAAATGTGGACGAGCTTTCCGTCATCCTCACACTGATCCTGATTGCGATCTATGTGTTGGTCATGACCTTAATGAAGGACAAACGTTATCAGTCCTCCGCCGTAGCGGTGCTGCTGCTCTGCTGTGTCGTCACGGAGGCCGCTGCGGCCAATACGGACAACTACAGCATGGATCAGCCGAAAAGCAATTATGTTTCCGATCTCTCCGATTTTGAGGCGGTCAAAAAGCAGCTGGATACGCTGGAAAACGGTGCATTTTACCGGATGGAGCTGACCAGCCTGCGCACGCGCATGGATCCCGCATGGTACAACTATAACGGTGTTTCCACCTTCTCCTCCATGGCCTATGAAAAGGTATCCAACCTGCAGAGCCGCCTTGGCATGTTTGGCAATTTCATCAACAGCTACACCTATCACCTGCAAACGCCTGTTTACAACAGCATGTTCGGGCTGAAATATATCGTCAATAATACGGCCGACGTGCACCCTGATGCTTCCCTCTATACGAAGCTGCCGATTTCACAGGGAAAATTCACCGCGTATGAAAACAAGTATTCCCTGCCAATCGCCTTCCGTGTTAACGATACGGTGCAAAACTGGGCAACGGACGGCAGCGATCCTTTTATGGTGCAGCAGGATTTCTTCCAAAAGGCGGCTGGCTGTGGCACACTATTTCATCCGATGGAGATTTCCAGCATCGATTATTATAATATCGATCCCTTCAGCGACGAATCCCAGCTGGGGGCCTTTACTTTCTTCCGAACCACTCCGGGAAAGGACGCCAATCTGACCATTCACCTGATCAGCCCCGGCACAGAAAACCTCTATCTGTATGTGAATTCAGACAACGTAGAACAGATCAGCATCTCCTCCGACAGCTATAACAACACCCAGAATGTGGACCGGGAATATATCCTCGATATCGGACGCCATAAGAAGGGCGAGGTCATCAGCGTGGATATCACCATCAGCAGCGGCGATTCCGGATATATCGATTTTTATGCCTACGGCTTTGACGAGGCAGAATTCCAGCGCGGATATGAACGCCTGAAGGCAGATTCCCTGCAGGTGGAGAGCTTTACGGACACTAAAATCAGCGGCACGGCCAATTTATCAGCGAGCGGTATCCTGTACACCTCTATTCCGTATGACGAGGGCTGGACCGTGACGGTCGACGGGAAAAAGGTTGAGAAGAAAGACCTGCTTGCAGTGGGCGACGCCCTGCTCGCGCTGCGCATCGATGGCGGAAGCCATACCATTGAACTCTCTTACACGCCAAAGGGGATGTTCATCGGCATCGGTATTTCGGTCTTTGCGCTGGCTGTAGCGATACTGTTACTTTTCTGGAACCGCAGCAAGGGAAAAATGCCTGCCTTCCTCACGTCCTATCCCATCCGGAAGGCGGCAGCAGACACAGACGGCCAAACAGAGCCGCGCCCTGTGACAGAATCTATGCTCGCGGAATCGGAATTGGCCTCTCCTGAAGCAACGGAGCAACAGGAACAAAAGAACCCGGATCATGAATAAACAAAAGAGGTTTTGTCATATTTGGACAAAACCTCTTTCTGATTTCACTTATAATTTTCTGCGCCAGTTTTTATGCATCTCTTTGCAAAATTTTTAAAATAAGGTACAATAGAAAATACAAGGCAAAGATCGTGCAATAGATTTAGGAGGTTGTGATAGCATGCCGGATAACATGGACGAATTCAGTTCAATCCCTTTTGGCAAGCTGGGGATCATTACGCTGCCGGGCTGTGAGGAGATCGGCCGCAAAATTGACCGTTATATTGTGGAGTGGCGCGAGAAGCGGGAAAGCGAACATAAAACGACAATCGCATTTGCCGGTTATCAGAAGCCCACCTATTTGATGAAGGTCAATTTCCCCCGCTTTGGTACAGGTGAAGCCAAGGCATCTATTTCCCAGTCCGTACGGGGCTATGACATCTTCATTGTAGCCGATATGTTCAATTACGGCGAAACCTATACGATGTATGGTCGCACGGTTCCGATGAGCCCGGACGAGCACTATGCAAACCTCAAGCGTGTGATTGCAGCGATTGGCGGCAAGGCACACCGGATTACGGTGATCATGCCGATGCTGTATGAGGGGCGCCAGCACAAGCGTTCCGCTCGCGAATCCCTAGACTGCGCGCTCGCGCTGCAGGAGCTGTGCAATATGATGGACGTGGATAACATCATCACCTTTGACGCGCACGATCCACGCGTACAGAATGCCATTCCACTTAAGGGCTTTGAAAATGTCCAGCCGGCTTACCAAATGATCAAGGCCCTGGTCAACCATGTGGACAATCTGAAAATTGACCGCGACCATCTGATGATCATCTCCCCGGATGAGGGCGGTATGTCCCGCTGCATCTACTATGCAACCGTTCTGGGCCTTGATCTCGGCATGTTCTACAAACGGCGCGACTATTCGCGCATCGTTGACGGACGCAATCCGATTTTGGCACATGAATTCCTCGGTGACAATGTGGAAGGAAAGGATGTTATCATTGCCGACGATATGATCTCTTCTGGTGAATCCATGATTGAGGTAGCCAAGAAGCTAAAGGATCTGAAGGCAAACCGCATCTTTATCTGCGCAGCCTTCGGCTTGTTCTGTAATGGCCTTGAGGTGTTTGACAAGGCCTATGAGGAAGGGCTTTTCTACCGCGTCTTTACAACCAATCTGATTTATCGCACGCCAGAGCTTCTGCAGCGTAAATGGTATACGGAAGTTGATATGTCGAAGTACATCGCCTATATCATCGATACACTGAATCACGACATGTCCGTCAGTAAGCTGCTGAATCCATCCGACCGGATTTACAGCTTTCTGAAAAAGCGCGGCTACGAGATCCACGAGGCCAATGCAAAGCCGTAAATCTGCGCCGCACAAAAAAGAACCGGAAGCAAACTGGGCTTCCGGTTCTTTTTTCTTGTTTGTATGTATCTCCATGTAGGAGTTACACACCATCCGATTTTTTGATTCCAAAAATGAGGCGCAGGATTCCGCTTAAGAGTTTAGGACTGCGGAAAGAAACAACTTTCATACCAAGTCCTCCTAACAAAAGTTTCTGCACAGAGCCACGCCAAACAGCACCAGTAGAGCGGCCAATACGGCCAATAAAAACTGCGCCGGGAAAAAGCGGGCTACCAAAAGCCCAACGCCGAACGCAATTAAAATCATTCCCCTGCTGCTTCCCCGATTTCTCACAGGCAGCACCGCCCCTGCGCAAGATGAAGGGAATTCCATCCCTCCAAGCATCTGTCTTTCCTCACATGCTCACTTTCAGTATATGCAGTCCTTCCGAAAGCGTGCGCAAAGGCCACAGGTGATCTGATCATTTCAATCTTTTGAGAATAAAAGCAACAGCGTCCCGCTTTTTACAGAAATCTCGGCACCGGACGATAGGATTTCATTGCTGACGCCGAGGGTACAATATGGCTCCATATCATAATTCTCCAGCGGATACTTGACGCCGCGCAGACATACGCCCTGCGCAGCGCCTCCATAGGGAAAAACGGACATTTTAAAGCCGGGACAATCCGGGATCGAAAGCACGGAATCCCGCAATAGGACTGCAGCATTTTTTTCATCGCGCAGCACAGCCCTAGCACAATGGGAAAGCGCATAAGCCAATACAGTAAAATTCGCCACCGTATGATCAAGACGCCCACCTAAGCCGCCCAGAATCAAGAAATCACGAAATCCCTGCTCCAAGCCGCTCTTGAGCGCCAGGAGCATATCGGTATCGTCCTTTTCAGGTGGATAGGAGAGAACCTTACAGCCGGCAGTCTCTGGAATCTGCATGGAATCAAAATCACCGATCAGCAAATCCGGCTGTATTCCCATCCTGCAGGCATGCACATACCCCCCATCTGCACAGAGAATAAAATCATCCTGCAGCAGAAAAGAGCGGCAAATTTGATAATCCCGTATCGGTCCGGCTCCTAAAATGACACATCTGGGCACAAAACCTCTCCCTTCTGGATATCATCCTGCTTTTTCAATCGATCTCCCATTCCTTTAGGTCCTTCACCGCTTCATAAAGAGATACGTAGCTCTCATGCCGCCTTTGTTCAATCTCCCCATCTGCAACTGCGCGTAAAACTGCACAGCCCTTATCCTTTGTGTGGGTACAGCTAGAAAACCGGCATCTTCCAAGATAAGGCAAAAACTCAGGAAAACAAAATGGAAGCTTATCCTTACGGATAACTTCGCTCTTTTCCAAATCCAGGGACGAAAAACCAGGCGTATCTGCAACCAACCCTCCTGCCAAGTGAAAAATTTCAGATTGGCGGGTCGTATGCCTTCCGCGACCTAGCTTATCGCTGATTTCTCCAGTGGGCAGCTGAAGAGAAGCATCCAGGCAATTGAGAAGCGATGATTTTCCTACGCCTGAATTGCCTGTAAAGGCGCTTAGCTTTCCAGGAAGTAATGCCTTCAATTGTGCTACGCCTTCGCCTGTTTTACAAGAAACAGAGAGAGCCTGCATACCGGCATGGTGATAAATCGCGGTAAGCTCATCCGCTTTACATAAATCTGTTTTCGAGAAAACAAGGATCGGTACGATCTGTTTGGAAACAGCAATCGCCGTCAATTTATCGAGCAGTAAGAGATTCGGTGCTGGCTCACAGGTGGATGCCACAATCACCAGCTGGTCGAGATTGGCGAGTGGCGGACGCCGCAACATATTTTTACGGGGCAGGATTTCATCAATTGTGTTCTCCTGCGATGCTTCTCCCACCGTGATCCGCACGGAATCGCCCACAAGAGGCGTCTGCTTGCGCTTGCGGAAGATTCCTCTTGCCTTGCATTCATATACCGCATCGGCGGCTTCCACATAATAGAAGCCGCCGATCCCTCTGTGTATCATTCCATTCAACTGCAAAACAAATCCCACTTTTCCGTCCGAATGATCACTGAAATTTACCCATCTGAATTTATATCTGGATCCGTTGTATCTCCGCCGATAAAGCCACCAGAACTCACTGTAATCGTCACTGTGGAACCATAACCTGCTGTTCTTCCATCCGAAGGATCCTGCAGGAATACTTGGCCGGAGGGTGTATTCAGGCTGGTTTTGGTCTTAACATTCACCTTGAATCCATAAGCCTTTAACTCTTCCTCGGCAGCCGCCTGTGTCAGGCCACGTACACTCGGCACGGATATTTTGAAGTTTTCATAGGAATACTTGTCATTCGTCTTTGTGCCAGTGGTGAAATCAAAGGTACATTCATAAATTGTGTCGCCATTCAGGGTTACGGTAAACTTCCTGCCGGATCCGCTTCCGGTTACATCTATGCTCACAGGGCTGCCATTGAGCAGCACCGTCTGATCATATACCTTCTCCGTGCCATCCAGATAGGCCCTGACAGTCGCTTCCGTATTTCTGACATTTGGCATATTGTCAAGCCGGATGGTATATTTCTTCGCTTCACCACTGCCATTGCTGAGGGTCACGCCAATCTTGGTTTTCTTCGGAATCATAACGCCGGCCTTGAAATCCTGCTCAATGATGGTATCCTTCGGGTATTCACTGTCTTCGTATTTAATATTATTGGTATCCAATTCAAGACCCAGGCTCTCCAGCATCATTTTGGCAACTTCGAGCGTGTTCTTGCCGACCTCAAGGTCGGGCATTTCGACGGAATTAGTATCCTTACCAGTATTGACCTGAATATAAATCGTTGTCCCGGCGACAGCCTTCGTCCCGGCACTCGGAATCGTCTGGATCACTTGGCCTGCTTCCAATTCACTATCATATGCCGGCATCGGGTTGCTGGATACATTGAAGCCCTTGCTGACAAGCTTCTGCTTTGCCTCTTCGAAAGTAGAACCACGGACATCCGGAATTTCAATCTCCCCATCGCTGCTAACGAGCTTCACAACGATCTTTCCATTTTTACGCATCGTCTTTCCTTCCGCATAGGCAGGTGACTGTTCGGCAACCGTATTGGGAGACTTAGTGGAATCAGTGATGGTTTCTTCGGATACGACAATGTTATAATCTTTAAATTTGGAATCCAGCTGGGGTGCGATATCATTATAATAATCCAGACCGACCAGCCTCGGAATCTCGACGCGGCCTCCACCCAGTACGCCCGTTCCAAACAAGATGCCGATAATGATGCCGACGACCGCAAGGCCCGCCACGATCCCGATCAGAATCGGCAGAGTCTTTTTCCGGGAAGAAGCTTCTTCTTCATAGGAATCCTTCGGATCCGGTGGAACCACCGGACGGACCTTGCCGGTATCCTCAATAAATTTCGTGGGCTCATTGTCCACAAAGCATGCATAATCGAATTTAATATCCGGATTCCGTTTGAATTCGTCGAGATCTAGAAGCATTTCGGCGGCGGATTGGTAGCGGTCACGCACATCCTTCTGCATGGCCTTCATCGTGATCTGCTCCAAGCCAACTGGAATCTGGTCATTTAATTCGCGCGGACTTTTCGGATCGGACTGCAACTGCATGATCGCCACGGAAACGGCGCTGTCAGACTGAAACGGAAGCTGCCCTGTCAGCATTTCATAGAGCACAACACCAACTGAATAGAGATCCGCCTTGTCGTCCGTAATTTCTCCGCGCGCCTGTTCCGGGCTGATATAATGGACGGAGCCGATTGCGCTCTCCGTCATCGTGCGGGTTTCACTACGGCTGAAGCGCGCGATGCCAAAATCCGTCACCTTAATATTGCCATTTTGCAAAAGCATGATATTCTGCGGCTTGATATCACGATGGACGATTCCCTTATCATGCGCATGCTGAAGAGCACGTAGAATCTGCGTGACGAAATGCACGGCTTCCTTCCAATTGATGACCTTTTGCTGCTCAATATACTCCTTGAGGGTAATGCCCTCAACATATTCCATCACGATATACTGCAGCCGGTCGCCGAAGCTAACATCATAAACCTTGACAATATTGGGATGAGAAAGAACGGCAATCGCCTTCGACTCGTTTTTGAAGCGGCGGCGGAATTCCTCATTCTGAAGGAACTCCTCTTTCAGGATTTTGACTGCGACGATCCGGTCGTCAATATTGTCATACGCTTTATAAACGACGGCCATACCGCCGACGCCGATGATCTCCTGAATTTCGTAACGGCCGTCCAGCCGCTTCCCAACATAATTTTCCATGTGTAACCATCCTTTCGTAGAAGCCGGAAATAACTGCGCATCAATACGTAATGGCAACGACTGTTATGTTATCACCGCCGCCATGCTGATTGGCAAGGTCAACCATCTGCTGTGCGGATTCATAATATCTGCCGCTTCGGGCAATCTGAAAGATTTCATCCGTTTCCAAATAGTTGGTCAACCCGTCTGTGCACAGGAGAACCACATCTTCCGGCTCCATCCTGTCTTCACAGAAATCTATGTCAACTGTCTCATCGACACCTAATGCGCGCGTAATGATATTTTTTCGCGGATGCGCCTTCGCCTCGTTGGGCGTCAGCTTTCCGGTTTCCACCAGTTCCTGAACCACAGAATGGTCCCGCGTCATTTGGATCAGCCCATTGGGAGATATCTTATATGCACGGCTGTCTCCCACATGAACCACACGGATCATCTGATCCGATAATACTGCAGCAACCACCGTCGTCCCCATTCCGTGCAGCTCCGGGTTGGAACTTGCCAGATCAAAAATGCTGACATTCGCGGCTGTAACAGCAGACACCAGCATATTCTTGATGGAATTCCCGCTCATTCCGTCGCGGTATTGCGCGGTGATCTGCTGGGAAATCATTTTGACCGCAGAAGAGCTTGCGACGCTTCCGCCTGCTGCCCCCCCCATGCCATCGCAGACAACGGCCCATGCAACGCCTCCGGGCAATTCGCCCGCAGCATAGGAGTCCTGATTGGAATCACGCACCCTGCCAATGTCTGTTTTTGCTACAATTCTCACACGTTTTCCTCCCTTTGCCGGGATAAATATCCGCGTCTCAACTGCCCACAGGAGGCGTTGATATCCGCGCCAAGCGTGCGGCGAATCGTCACCTGAATACCATGCTGCTCCAAAAGCCGCGCAAACCGTTCCACACGCTCTCGCGGGCTACGGCGGTAATCGTTTTCCCGTACTTCATTTGCAGGAATGAGATTCACATGGCAGAGCATGCCGCACAGTTTGCGGGCAAGCTCCAGCGCACAAGCGTCTGAATCGTTGACATTTTGGATCATTGCATATTCAAAGGAGATTCTGCGGGAGGTTTTCTCCGCATATCTCCTGCACGCATTCAATAATTCATCCACACCCCAGCGGCGATTAACCGGCATAATCCGGGAGCGGACCGCATCGTTCGGGGCATGCAGGGAAACGGAAAGGGTCAGCTGCAAATGATATTCCAGCAATTTCTCAATACCGGGCACAATGCCGCAGGTGGAAAGCGAAATGTTGCGCATGCTGAGATTGAGCCCTTTTTCATCTGTAGCCAACTGCAAAAAACGCAGGACATTCTCAAAATTGTCCAGCGGCTCCCCCATTCCCATTAATACGATATGGGAGACGCGGACATTCCGATCATTCTGCGCCGCATGAATCTGCCCCAGCATTTCAGATGGCGTCAGATTGCGGACAAAGCCGCCAATCGTGGACGCACAGAAGGAACAGCCCATTTTACAGCCAACCTGAGAGGATACACACAGCGTATATCCATATTTATAGCGCATCAGAACGGATTCGATTAGCGCACCGTCGTGCAGTCGATCAAGATATTTTACAGTTTCATCATACGCGGAAATCAGCCTTTTTTCAATATCGCAGCCCAAAATT
>DAWDUP010000017.1:14364-20466 GCA_052346825.1 Candidatus Fimivicinus sp.
CCAAAATTGAAAAATGTTCACGCAGGAATCCACGGAAAGCCTTCGGCTGATCCGTCATCTCATCAAAATCAGAAACGCCTCTTTTTTGCAACCAGGCATAAACCTGGGAAACACGGTATGCAGGCTGAGCAGCAGTAGACAAAGCCACTTTCAGCTCTTCCGCTGTCATTGACCGAATATCCGTTGGATTCAAACGCTCACCTCTTGAAACACTGCGATATAAAAGCCGTCATGGCCGCCAATCTTGGGAAACAGGGTTAAAAATCCATGCGCATCCCGCCGGCCTTCTGAAAGCTCAGGCAGAGCCGGCACCGGACGAAAAGAAGGATGCTCCTGCAAAAAACGCAGGCAGACCGCTTCATTCTCATCAGGATTTAACGTACAGGTGGAATATACCAGCCTGCCTCCCTTTTGGACATAGCAGGAAGCGTTACGGAGTATAAGGTACTGCAAATCGGGCAATTTGTCAACCTCTCCCTGCGTTTTATAGCGAATTTCCGGCTTTCGGCGCACAATTCCAAAGCCGGAACATGGAACGTCGCACAGCACCCGGTCAGCCTTTCCAAGCGAAGCGTCATAACAGGAAGCGTCTGCTATCGCAGCATATATGATCGAAAGCCCCAGCCGCTTTGCGCCGTCTTCGATCAGCGCTGTACGGGAAGAATAGAGGTCAAACGATTTGATTATCCCTTCACCGCGCATCCACTCGGCAATCGTAAAGCTTTTTCCGCCCGGTGCCGCGCAAAGGTCGAACACCGCCTCCCCGGGCCTCGCCCCCAATGCTTTGCAGCAAAGCTGAGAAGCCGTATCCTGCACATGAAAAAGACCTTTTCGATAAGCGCCCGACCGCTCAATAGCGCCAGCCCTTTCCAAGGTCAGCGCATCCTCAATTTCAGTGGGACAGGCCAAAATACCATCCTGTTCAAGCAGAGAAGACAATTCCTCTGCTGTCGTCCGCAAGGTGTTAACACGGATTGTTAGGGGCGCAGGCTCCATACAGGCTTCCAAGATTGAGCGCATCTCTTCACGTCCATAGGCTGACTGCCATTTTTCAATCAGCCATTGCGGGAAAGAATAGCGAATCGAATCCGCATACGCCTCATCCCCCTGCGCATCCGGCAGCCGCAATCCCGCGGCAGAAACCTTGCGGAGCACAGCATTGACCAGACCGGACGCGAAGGCACAGCCATTCTTTTTTACGAGAGAAACGCTTTCATTGACTGCGGCTGAGGATGGGATCCTTTCCATAAAAAGAAGCTGGTAAACGCCGAGGCGCAGTGCAGCCAGGACCTCCGGCTTCAATTTTTTCAGCGGTTGCCTGAGATAAATAGAAAGCTGGTAATCGATGGTATACAGCCGCTCCTGGACGCCATACACCAGCGCAGAAACAAGCGCCGCGTCGCGTTCGGAGAAGTTGTTATGGCGCAGTGCGGCGCCCAGCGTCAAATTGGAATACGCTGCATCGCGCTGCATCCGGACAAGAATTTCCAGAGCAATCTGACGCGCCTTTTTTTCCATGGAAATTCCCCCCGTCCTTCTTTATTTAATCGTCTCGCCGCCCTGCAAAGATGGCAAGCAGCCGCAGCAAATTTGCCAAAGAAACCACGAGCGACGCCACATAGGTCATAGCTGCGGCCCGCAGCACACTTTGAGCGCCAGGAATTTCATCCTGAGAAAGCATTCCAGTATCGTCGATCACGCGAATCGCACGGCGGCTTGCATTGAATTCCACCGGCAGTGTTGCGAGCTGAAAAATCACGACCAGGGAATAAAGCAGCAATCCTACATTCACCAGCAGATCCGCACCGAAGATCAATCCGGCCACCGCAAGCGGAATGCCAAGCTTGGAACCGAGATTGCAGACCAGAAGGATCGCATTGCGAATTTTGATCGGCAGGTAGCCCTTCGCATGCTGGACAGCATGGCCTGCCTCATGGCAGGCTACGCCGATGGCTGCTACAGAAGCGCTTCCATACACCCCGTCGGAAAGGCGGATTACATTGGCACGCGGGTCATAATGATCCGTCAGGTTACCGGCAACGTGCTCAATACGCACATCCATCAGGCCGTAATGGCGCAGCACATTCATCGCCGCGTCCGCGCCGGTCATCCCGCTCATAACCCGCACCTGCGCATATTTTAAATAAGCGCGTTTTACGCCGATCTGAGCGATCAGTGCCAGGATCATGGCCGGAACGACTAAGATCAAATAGTAGTAGTCCAGATGAAATAAAAAGAAGTTCATCCACAGTCCTCCGATCAACAAAATAGAATGCGGTCTATTTCCCCAATACCGTTCCCTCCGGGATCGGATGGCCGCGCAGGAAATCCGCCGCTGTCATCCGTTTTCCGCCTTCAGACTGGACACAAAGAAGAGACAAGACCATGCCATCCCCGCAGGAGACGTAAATTGCATCATCGGCGCCGGTGACCGTGCCGCATGGAAGCCCGCTTGCATGCCCCGTCGGCCGAGAAGAATGAATCTTCATCCGCTTGCCCTGCAGGCTGGTAATCGCCACCGGCCACGGGGATAAACCGCGGATCTGATTGTGAATTTCCTGCGCGGATTTTGACCAATCGATCGGGCAGAGAGATTTATCAAGCATTGGCGCATAGGTTGACTCGCTGTCCTGCTGCTGAATTCTTTGAAGATTACCAGTCTGCAGGGCGCAAAGCGTATCGGAGAGAAGCTGTGCGCCCAGCTCTGAAAGCTTGTCGTGCAGCTCGCCCGCCGTCTCATCTCCCCCGATTTCGATTTCCTTCTTCAGGAGCATATCTCCCGTGTCCAGACCAACGTCCATATACATCGTCGTGACGCCGGTTTTTTGATCGCCACGCAGGATGGCCCACTGGATCGGCGCTGCGCCGCGCAGCCGTGGAAGCAGCGAAGCATGCACATTGATGCATCCATATTTCGGAAGCTCCAAAACAGCCTTCGGCAGGATCTTGCCATAGGCAACCACAACGATGAGCTCAGGGGCCAACGCTCGCAGTTGTGTAAGCGCTTGCTCTGTTTTAACGGAAGAAGGCTGGAAAACAGCGATATGGGCCTTCAGCGCCGCCTGCTTGACCGGCGGCGGCGTCATCGCATAGCCCCTTCCTTTGGGCTTATCAGGCTGGGTAAACACGCCAACTACCTCATGCCCGTCCTGTAGCAGACGCTCCAGACAGGGCACGGCAAACGCAGGCGTTCCCATAAATACAATCCGCATGATTTCGTCCCGCTCCTTTTGCCTTTTATCTGCTTTCCGCTGTCTGAACCGGCTCGCCCGGCGCCAGACGCTCTGTAAAAAGAATCCCGTCCAAATGATCGATCTCATGGCAGAAGCAGCGCGCCTTTAGGTCCTCGCCCCTATAGATGCACCATTCTCCCTCGCGGTTCTGTGCCTTGATCTTCACAACGGCCGGGCGGATTGTCTCCCCATATTTTCCCGGAAGAGAAAGGCAACCCTCATTTTCGCGCTGCTCGCCCTGCGCTTCAATAATTTCGGGATTGACCAGTTCCAAAAGCCCATCTCCCACATCAACCACCACCACACGGCGTAAAACGCCGACCTGTACGGCGGCGAGGCCAACGCCCTGAGCGCTGTAGAGCGTTTGTTTCATATCATCCAAAAGTTCGGCCAGCCTTGCATCGAATTTTTCCACCGGCCGACTTTTCTTTTTTAAGACGGGATCGCCTTCTACAACGATTTTTCTCAACGCCATCCGGCATCCATCCTTTCCTATGTTCTCCCCTACTTTACAAAATAAATATGGATTGTGTGTGAAAAATTTATAAGTGGGGCATAAATTTTAATAAATGCTCTCTGGATTCATATCCGCATAAACCGAAACCTCCTTAAACCGTGCATCCTTCGGGAACTGCGTAAGCAGCTGTGCGATCATCGAACGAAAGCCCTTTTTATTGCGGCATTTAACGATCAGACGGTAGCGGAATTTGTTACTAAGCTTTGCAATGCGCGGCGGCATAGGGCCCAGAACGATAAACTTCTGCTCCGGATAATCGCTTTGGCTCAGCTGCTTGAGCTGCTCTAAAAAGCATTTGGAAGCCGCTTCTACCTGCGCCTCTTTGTCTCCGACAAAACCGATACAGAGGATATCGCAGAAGGGCGGATAAACCATTGCTTTGCGCAGCTTGATTTCTGTTTGATAAAAGGCGCTGTAATCCTGACGGGCCGCCAGACGGATCACAGGATTTTCTGGTGTCAGCGTCTGAATGACAGCACGGCCCTCGATCGCGCCGCGGCCAGAACGGCCTACCACCTGCGTGAGCAGCGCAAAGGTGCGTTCCAGGCTACGATAGTCGTCGTTATAAAGCTGCTGGTCAGCAGATATCACACCGACCAGCGTCACGTTCGGAAAATCGAGGCCCTTTGCCACCATCTGTGTGCCGAGCATAATGTCATATTCGCCGCGGGAAAACGCTGCTAGTTTATCCTCATGCGCATAGCGGGACATCGTCGTATCCGCATCCATGCGCAGAATCCGTGCATCCGGAAGCAGCTGTGCAAGCTCATCCTCCACCCGCTGCGTCCCAAAGCCAGCATAGCGCACGTCCCTTTCCCCGCATTGCGGGCAGGTGTCGCGAAACGGCTCGGAATAGCCGCAGTAATGGCACATCAGCCGTCCGTTTGCCCGGTGATAGGTTAAAGAAATGCTGCAATTGGGGCAGGTCACCACATGGCCGCAGGATCGGCAGGCCGCAAAGGTGTGATAGCCGCGCCGGTTCATCAGCAAAATGGACTGCTGCCCTGTCTCCAGATTCTGCTGCAGTTCGGCGCAAAGACGGCGGCTGATAGCAGTCCGGTTGCCCGCCGCGTTTTCTTCGCACAGGTCGACTGTAATGACCTCCGGAAGAACTGCATCCCCATAGCGTTCGTCCAGAATATTGAGCGAATACCGTCCGCTCTGAGCGGCGGCATAGCTCTCCACAGATGGCGTGGCGGAGGCAAGGATCAGCAACGCATCCTGCTGGGCGCAGCGAAATTTTGCCACGTCGCGCGCATGATAGCGCGGTGACGACTCGGATTTATAGGTATGCTCCTGCTCCTCATCCATAATGATCAGGCCCAGATCAGAAAATGGCGCGAATACAGCGCAGCGCGTACCAACCACGATGCCCGCCTCTCCATTTTTGACGCGTTTCCACTCATCCATGCGTTCACCGAGCGAAAGCGCGCTATGGAATACAGCGACCCTGTTTCCATAGCGCCTCTGAAAAATCGCAATCGTCTGCGGCGTGAGGGAGATTTCAGGCACCATGACAATCACGCCCTTCCCCTGCGCAGACACCTCGTCGATCATCCGCAGGAACACCTGCGTTTTTCCGCTGCCGGTCACGCCGAAGAGGAGAGAAACACCGCCATAGCCCAATTGATATTGTGAAAATAGCTTTTCAAAGGCCGCTTTTTGCTTTGGTGTCAGACAAATTTCCGCAGGAGGCTCCTGCGTTTCCGCGCGCGGCCGCCCCGGATTCCGATAGACCTCATTTTCATAGTAAGCCACCGCGCCTTTCTTTTCAAGCGCCGTAACCACCGCCGGGGTCACGCCCGTAAAATAACACAGTTCCTTCACAGAGGCGCAGCCCGCGTCCAGAAGAACATCCACGACAGCGCGCTGCTTTTTGGTAAGAAGAGGCAGCAGTTCTTCCAATTCTTCGCCCTCTGCGCAAAGGCGGACCATACGCACCGTTGCGTCGCCCACGCGCTGCATCGCTTCATCATTGCGCACGACCAGCTTCTTTTTCAGAAGGCGCTTAAAAACATCGCTGTCTCTGCGCAGTCCGATCAAATGCAAAATCCGCTCCTCACCAACGTATGTTTGCCGCTTTTGCAGCAATTTCAGAACCTCGCGTTCATCCTGGGGCAATGCGTCAACCTCCATCGCCCCCACATCCGGGGCGATCACATATTGCATATGGTGTTTGAGATTGATTCCAGAGGGTAAAATCGTACGGGCCGCCTCATACAGTGTACAAAAAGTATGCGCCTTGAGCCAAATCGCTAGACGCAGCATTTCTCCATTCAACAGAGGTTCTTCGTCCAGCACTTCGGAAATCTGCTTCAGCTTCTCCGCTGTTTCTTCCTCAGAAAGGGAAAA
>DAWDUP010000017.1:20476-21883 GCA_052346825.1 Candidatus Fimivicinus sp.
CATACCAAACCGCTTCTGGTTTCCCCTGCCGAACGGAACGCTGACGCGGCAGCCGGGCCGCGCGCGCTCCCGCAGGCTCTCCGGAACGCGGTAATCGTATGCTTTATCAAAATGATAGGCAACGTTTTCCAACGCTACCTTTGCAACCAATACTCGAGCCATGGGACCTCTCCTTTGCCTGTTTGCCAGCCTGAAACGGCTTACAGGTCGCGGATTTCCTCAGGCTCAATAATTTCATATTTGCCGTTGAGCAGTTCGCCCAGGGCGATGCTCACAGGCTTTTCCGTCAGATGATCTCCGTTGAACTGCGCTTCATCCGCAATTGCGCGGGCGCGCTTCGCGGTAGCAGTTACCAAAGAATAACGGCTGACATGGTCCTTTAATAATACGCTCAAATCAGGATTAAACATGTTCCAATACCTCTTTTACAAATGAATTCATACGGACGGATTTCAGATTTTCCGCCTGAATAATCGCACAGATATCGCTTACCGCATAGTCGACAATATCATTCACTATCACATAGTCATATTCATGCGCGCGGCCGATCTCATCCTTAGCGATGCTCATACGCGTTTTGATATCCTTTTCACATTCGCTTTCACGGTTGCGCAGCCGCTCTTCTAGCGTCTGCATAGACGGCGGCATCAGGAAGATACTGACCACGTCCGGATATAGCCGCCGAATCTTTTCCGCCCCCTGTACCTCGATTTTCAGAATGACGGTTTTTCCCTCCTCCAACCAGTGATCGACCGGATCGCGGGGCGTCCCATAGTAATTCTCACCATATTGTGCGTATTCAAGAATTTCCTCATGCTCCAGCTTGTGCAGGAAATAATCCTTGGTGACAAAATAATAATGGAACCCGTCAATCTCCCAGTCGCGCGCCGCACGGGTGGTCAGGGAGATCGAAAGCTGCACATTCGGATCGCGCTTGGCGAGCTGCTCCAAAATCGTGTCTTTCCCGGAACCGGACGGGCCGGATAGGATGAAAAGCATCCCCCTCTTTTGTCATTCATCGTCCGGCGTGCCCTCCTCGGTATCGATTTCATCCTCGTCGTCATTGAGCCGGTTTGCCACGGTCTCAGACTGCAGATAGGTGAGAATGACATGGTCGCTGTCCGTAATAATGACAGCGCGCGTACGCCGCCCGTGCGTTGCATCAATGAGCGTGCCGCGTTCCTTGCAGTCCTGAATGATCCGCTTGATCGGCGCGGATTCCGGGCTGACAATCGCAACCAGACGGTTGGCATTGACCATGTTGCCAAAGCCGATATTGATGAGCTTCATTTTGTTTCCTCCAGCATTTTTTCACTGACACCGCAAAGCAATCAGCGGCCCAGTCGTCTTCTCTGCCTTATTCGATATTTTGCACCTGCTCGCGGATTTTCTCAATCTCCGCTTTGA
>DAWDUP010000017.1:21893-23119 GCA_052346825.1 Candidatus Fimivicinus sp.
TGATATCCAAAACCCTGCGGGCGATCTCCACATCCTGCGCCTTGGAGCCGATGGTATTTGCCTCCCGGTTCATTTCCTGCACCAGAAAGTCCATCTTTCTGCCGATCGCCTCTTCTGCATCGAAGAAGACGCGCAGCTGATCGATATGGCTGCGAAGCCTTACCGTCTCTTCGTCTACGGCGATCTTGTCAGCATAGATGGCGGCCTCCGTCAGGATGCGCTGCTCGTCCGCCTTCGCGTCGGCCAGCACCTCCTGCATCTTTATGAACAGCTTTTCCCGGTAAACGCGCACTGTTTCGGGCGAACGCCGCTCAATAAAGGCAATGCATTCCAGGATTGTATCCGTGCGGGAGAGGATATCCTCCTGCAGCCGAAGCCCTTCCTTCGCGCGCATAGAGACGCAGGCATCCGCAGCCCGCTGGGCGACCGTGCGCACGGCGTTCCAGATTTTTGTCTCGTCTGCTTCAGCCTTATGAATGGAAAACACGTCGCTGTAGCGCCCCAATGCAGAAGCAGAAATATCATCCCGCAGCCCATACCGTTCACTCAGCTCCCGCATCGCCGCAACATAGCCGTCGGCCAGAGGATGATTCACCTGCACGGTAACGTCCGCATCCTCAAGCGTATCGATCTGTACAAAGCAGTCGACCTTTCCGCGGGAAAGAAGCGGCTGGATAAACCGCTTGAGCTTTTCCTCCAAAAAGCCGTAGCTCCGTGGCACCTTCGCGCTGAATTCGAGATAACGGTGATTGACGCTCTTGAATTCGACGGCAATTTGCATACCGTCTATCACGTCCTCTGCGCGCCCGTAGCCCGTCATGCTTTCTACCATAACGTTCTCCTCTTCATGCGGCAGGCCGTTTGAAGCGATCGGCCCCGCCTTTCTGTGAATATTTATCTTATATTTTAACAAAAAGGCATATGGTTTGTCAAATGAAATTCAAGTTCTTCACACCTTCTGAAGGAAGCCGCAAACAAACATCATTCCATTATTCTATACGGTTCCGGAAATCAGGCGATCAAATCTTCCCGTCATCACTGGCCCCTCTTTTCCGTATGACCGGCAGCGCCCTTCTTCATCACGCGAATCTCTTCCGATGATGAGGAAAAAATGGAGCGCTAAAGGAGAGGTTTCCCTTTTACAAGCCCCTGCAGCCGCTCTTTTATTCCTGCATAATCGGAAGGATCGAACCGACGTCGAGCAGCCTTTCTCCCTCCTGCAGCAG
>DAWDUP010000018.1:0-1351 GCA_052346825.1 Candidatus Fimivicinus sp.
AGGAATACCCGGAAGTAGAGCTCAACCATATGTATGTGGATAACTGCGCGATGCAGCTCGTGCGCAATCCCGCCCAATTTGATGTGATCGTCACCTCCAATATGTTCGGCGATATCCTCTCGGACGAAGCCTCTATGATCAGCGGCTCCATCGGCATGCTGGCTTCCGCAAGCCTTGCGGGCAGCAGTTTAGGGCTCTATGAGCCGATTCACGGCTCCGCGCCGGATATCGCAGGGCAGGGGATTGCGAACCCGCTGGCGACGATCCTGTCCGTTGCGATGATGCTGCGGTATTCCTTTGATGAATCAGAAGCCTCCGACGCAATTGAGGCCGCAGTGGACGAGGCGTTGCGCAGGGCGCGCACGCCGGATATCAAAGAGGACGGCATCCCGGTCGTCTCCACCAGCGAGATGGGCGATCTGGTGGCAGGTTTGATCACAGAACGCTGATGCTTTTATACAAACAGATCAAAGCCCGGAGTCAATCGGCTCCGGGCTTTGTTTTGATACCCTGCGGCAGGAGGATCATTGGCATACGGTCCTCCTGCCGCCTTTCCATCATGAAATGCTTGATAAACCAGAGAGGAAACGACGTGCTGCGATTAAGCGGCCATGCCAAAGAGCCCAAGGACGGGCTTCAGCAGCCAGCTATAGAACAGGCCCATTGAAACACAATCCACATCGGTCATCGTGTAAGCTGCCAGAGAGGGCAAGCCTTCAACGACGATCTGCCCCAGGTACGGCGCAACAAGGGCCGGCAGCAGGGAAATAAACAGGCCGTGCACAATGCTTGCGATAATGGTACCGCGCCGGCCTCCGGTGGCGTTTGCAAAGATGGCGGCCGTACCTCCTGCAAAGAAATTGCTCATAATACCAGGGATAACCATCGGCAGACCGAACAGCGGCCACAGGAACATACCGATAATCGTACCTACAGTGGTGAAAATAAAGCCGTATACAATTGCATTTGGCGCATAGGTAAACAGAACCGGGCAATCCAATGCGGGCCGGGCGCCGGGTACGATTTTTTTCGCAATGCCTGCAAAAGCGGGAACCAGCTCGGCGATCAGCAGGCGTACGCCGGTCAGGAGGATAAACAGGCCAACGCAGAAGGTGATGCCCTGCATGATTGCAAATACGATGTAGTTTTTACCGTCTGATGCTTCGGCAACCACTTCAGGCCCGGCCAAAATCGCCATTAGGATATACAGGGGAATCATGACAGAGCCAACTGCAAGATATGTATCCTGCAAGAAAGAAAGCTTTGTGCTGATCTTCGTATCCTCTGTGGACTTGGAGGGATCTCCTGTCACCTTGGAGACGAACGCGGAAAGGATGTAGCCCAGTGTGCA
>DAWDUP010000018.1:1361-2667 GCA_052346825.1 Candidatus Fimivicinus sp.
CATCGCTGCCTGTGATCTTGCGGACAAACGGCTGCGCCATGGCCGGGAAAATAACGCAGCAAATACCGCCAAGGATTGAGCCGAGAATCACTGCCGGGATATGGCCCAGTTTGCAAAGCCCAACGCCGAACAGGATGCTGATCATTGCCATATAGATGGGAGCCTCGCCGTTGAGGAACACATACTTTAGCTTAGTAAATCGGGCAATTAAAATATTGACGACAAAAATGCCTGCATATACCAGGGCGATATCGCGCCCGATCGTTGACTCCTGCATGGCCACGGCCAAAACCGCTTCAATGGAGGCGACGGCCCCGTCAATGCCGAGCCCCGCGGAAAACCATGTGCTGAAATTTTCCAGGGAACCGACAATGACGGAGGAGCCGGCGGACAGGATCATAAATCCCATCATGGTTTTAAACGTACCGCTGATGCACTGGCTGACCGATTTGCGTTGCAGGATCAGACCGATCAAAGCGACAAGGCCGAGCACCATCGATGCATTGATTAGAATATTATCGATGATAAAGTCTAAGATACTCATGAAAATACCCATAATTCGCTCCTTTTCCTATCATAGTAGAGTCAGCTGGAATCACAGCCAGCCGTTTTCTTCCAATACAGGCTTCAGTTTTTCACGGATTTCATTCTGATTCACGAGAGATTGCAGGTAGATCTTGTTGGGGAAATCTTGGAAATGATCAAAGTGTGGCTTAAAATTAATCCCCGCGATCAAAATTTCCGCATGCTTGGATGCTGCAGAGAGCATATCGCTGTGATCGATATTTGCCTTTACGCCAAGCTCATTGAGTACAGCCTCAACGGCCATTTGACATACGAGACTGCTTCCGCAACCATTTCCGCAAACCATCAAAATGCTGATCATTTTGAAACACCTTCCTTTCTATATATTGTATAGACTGCCTTTTGACTCTGAAAGCGCAAAGTTGCAATTTTGTGATTTGATGTGCTCTGAAACATTCATAAATAGTAACAAAATGAAAATTTTTAGAAGAAACCCTTGTTTCTTAGTGCAATCATACTATATTCATCGCATTATGTCAAATATTTTGTTGAAAAAAATGAAGGATTGTACATAATATATAACAAATCATTTCAATATATCGGGTTAATTTATGCACAATTGAAGAACAACAAGCGCTGATCCCTTCAAAATATAACAAAATAATGACATTTAGTTGCAACATATTGCAATTTAAAACAAGATGAGTTATAATGAGGCTGAAAATTTTAGAAGAACCTTTGGATCTAAACTTTAGAAAGAAAAAGGAGTGATGTCATGCTG
>DAWDUP010000018.1:2677-7694 GCA_052346825.1 Candidatus Fimivicinus sp.
ATTGTCCGGCAAAACAGGGCCGCATTTTTTTCCGGCTCTTCTGACTGGAAGGATGCGATTCGGAAGAGCTGCCAACCGCTGGTGGATACCGGCTGCGCAACGCCGGCTTATGCACAGCGCATTATTGAGTGCGTTGAAGAATTCGGGCCGTATATCGTTATTGTGCCCGGGTTGGCGATTCCTCATTCTACGAAAGGCTCGCCCGGCGTGTCTCAGACCGCAATTTCTTTTGTGCGATTTGAGCGGCCTGTTATATTTGATCCGGAAGACCGCGAAAAGGACGCCCGCGTATTTTTTGCACTGGCAGCGGTTGACGAGGACGCGCACATAAAAAATATGCGCCAGCTCTTCAAGATCCTCTCCAATGAGGAATTGCTCGAAAAACTGGCGCACGTCAGCTCCCCACAGGAGTTGGCGATGCTCGATGATCAATATCTTGGCGGTTGATCGTCACTCCAAGGAGGGCAAAAGAGTAAGCAGGTCGGGGAACCGGTTAATCCGCAAAGCCGCTTCGGGGACATGCCCGAAGCCATAGGAAGCCCAGATGAATGCGGCGCCAGCCTGCGTGGCTGCCTGAAAATCCATCTGCGTATCTCCGATATAAACAGGATGCGTCAAAGCGTTTCTCCTGATTAAGCGCCGGATATTTTCCGACTTGCTCAGCCCTGTGTTCCCTTCGCAATCAAAATCGGTAAAAAGGGGCTCCAAGTGATAAAAATGCAGGAAACTTTCGATATATCCCTGCTGACAGTTGCTTACAATGCTCAAGTGGTAGTGCTGGGCCAGGTCCCGAAGCGTGGGTTCCACGCCAGCGTACAGCCGCCCCCCGTGCACAGCGAGGTAATCGCATTCTTGGCGCATGCAGTATTGCGCAATTTCATCCGGATCTTCCCCGTAACGGGAAAAAAGCCGGTCGGCAATCTCACGGGCGCCGAGGCCCATAATAGACTGAATTTCTGCGATTGACGGTGGATTTTTTACTTGATAGGTATCGCGCAGCGTGTGTGCCCACGATTGGGAGACGGCTTCGCTGGCATCCCACAAGGTGCCGTCCAGGTCAAAAATCAGGCTATCACAATTCATTTGCATCGATCTCCCTTTCGCAGGGGCGGTTCATGAAGCCCCGTATTTATTGTTCAGTATACCAGCATACCATCCGCTGTCAAGCCGCGATATCCTCTTGCGGTCGAATGGGATGAAACCTGAGAATGGAGGAATGATTTTATGATCGATACCAAAGAATCTGTTTTTTGGAAGGAAATTTTTGAGCAGCCGGAAGCCGTCCGGAATTGCTTAAAAGAAAATGAACCGGTTTTACGAGAGATCGCAAAAGAAGTGAAGGAGCGCAAGATCAAAACGGTTGTTTTTGTGGGACGCGGCTCCAGCGATCACGCGAATTTGGTAGGGCGATATCTATTTGAAACAAAGTGCAGCATGGTGGCGAGCATCTGCGCTCCCAGCGTGGTGACCGCTTATCACAGTGATGTGGATTATTCCAATGTGTTGATGATCGCAGTATCCCAGTCCGGTGGAGCGCGTGATATTTACGAGGTGATGAAGCACTGCGATGAGCAGGGCGGCGTGTGCGTCTGTGTGACCAATGTGGAAGGCTCCCTGATGACGCAGGCGGGCAAATACCAGGTGCGCAATCATTGCGGGCCGGAGCGCAGCGTCACGGCGGGTAAATCCTACCTCACACAGGTTACCATCGTGACCGCGTTGGCCGCGTATATCTCGGGGGATCCGGAACTGCTGTCTGTACTGGACGAGCTGGGCACCATCGTGGAGCGGTCGCTCGCCGTTTTGGAGCCCCAGGTGCGCGATGTGGTCCGTTACTACCGGAATACGGAGCACATGCTTTTGATGGGCCGCGGCCTGATGGATGCGCTGGCCAATGAGGTGGAGCTGAAAATTCAGGAGACCAGCTATCTGGATGCCCGCAGCTATGGCTCTGCCGATTACCGGCATGGCCCGATTGCCACGGCACTGCGCTTTGTGCCCTGCGTCTTTTTGATTGCCGACCGGCACACCAATTATTGCGCGGTAGATTTGCTGAAGCGTTTGAAAGAAGAGTCCTCTATCTGGTGCACAGTGGTGACCAATGATCCGGAAATCGCGAAATTAGGCGATACCAGTGTCCTTCTCCCGGAAGCGTTTGATGGAATACGCGCCGTGTTTGCGGGAGCGGTATTTGGGCAGATGTTTTCCTGCCTGTGCTCCCTGAGCCGCGGTTACAATCCGGATTGTCCCAAGGGTGTAAGCAAGCAAACCGTGACCGTCTGAAGAAAAGGCGGTTGATAACTGAAAAAAGGAAGTGATTCAAATGGATAGCGGCGAGCTCTCGATGAAACGCTATATTTTAGAGACACCGGATACAGTACGCCATAATATTGCGTGCAGTGAAGAACTGACACACAAAATGACGGAACTCTATCTGAAGCGGATGTATCGGTCAATTTGGCTGGTAGCCTGCGGATCCAGCTGCAACGCGGCGCTGTGTGCACGCTATTTGATGCAGAAGCTGCTGGGCGTACCGGTCAGGGTGGTGACCCCCTTCACCTTCAACCATTATGAGCATGATATGACGGAAAGAGATTTTGTGGTCTGCATTTCACAAAGTGGGTGCAGCACCAATACCATTGAATCTCTTCAAGTATGTCGCCGCATGGGAATCCCTGCGGTGGGGCTAACCGGCAATATTCACAGCGATTTTGAAAAAGAGGCGGATCAGGTCATCAGCTTTGGCCTTGGGGGCGAAAAACTGGACTTTGTGACCAAGGGCGTTGTGACGCTCAGTACCTTCCTGATGCTCTTTGCACTGCATACCGCTGTGCGCCTGGGGCGCCTGGACGAGGCCGGCGCGGAGGAGCAAAAGGCGCAAATGCGATTGGCTATGGAGAATTATGAATCGATCGTTGCAGGCTTTGACGTGTTCTTCCAGCGCAACAGGAAAAATCTGCTTTCGATGGAGAAGGCATACCTGATCGGTGCGGGCGCAAACTATGGGACTGCTCTGGAAGGAGCTGTAAAGATCGGAGAAACGGTCCATATCCTTGCGGTGGGATACGAGGTGGATGAGGCCATCCACGGCCCACAGATTCAGCTCACGCCCAATTACAATTTTATTTTTATCGATCCGGGCGACGAAACCGCCGCGCGCATTGAGCAATCTTATCGCGCCGCAAAGGTGATCAGCGACCGTGTATATATCCTGAGCAATAACCCGCTGATTCAGGGAGACGGCGTGATGCGCGTGCCGCATCAGGTGGATGAGATGATTTCCCCGCTCTATACGCTGGCCTTTGTGCAGATGATGGCGTATACCGTCTCTGAAACCAACTCCACCTGGAAACAGCACCCGCTGATGAAAGAATATAAGGCGATTCTATTTGGAAAGTCGGATACATATCAGGCGTATGACTGCACCTGATTGCGTATTCGCTCAGATATCATTTCACAGGAGGTAAAGTATGACGAGCAAGGAATTAAAGGAACTGAAAAAGTTCTCTGCACAGATCAGAGTGGATGAACTGGAAATGTTCCGGCAGCGCGGGATGGGCCATATCGGCGGATGTCTGTCTGTGGTGGAGCTCATTTCCGTGTTGTACGGAAAGCAGATGAAATACGACCCGCAAAACCCGGCGTGGGAGGGCCGCGATTATCTGGTTATGAGCAAGGGGCACGCGGCGCCTACCGTATGCGCCGCTCTGGCGGAAAAAGGCTTTTTTGAGAAGGAACTGCTGCTGACAATGGACGATATCGGCACGCACATCCCCTCCCATGTGGATCGGCTCCTAACCCCCGGGATCGATGTCACCTGCGGCTCTCTCGGCCAGGGCGCTTCAGTGGCAGCCGGCATTGCCTACGGCCTGCGCGCCGCGGGGCGTAACGATCAGTACGTATATGTGTGCATCGGCGACGGGGAGATGAACGAGGGGCAGAACTGGGAAGCGTTTCAGTTTATGGCCCACAACAAGCTCAATCACTGCATCGTATTTGTTGACAACAACAAACGCCAGCATGACGGATACTGCACAGAGGTTCTCAATCCGTTCAGCTACGAGGAGAAAATGCGCGCATTCGGCTTTTGGGCGATCACAGTGGATGGAGCCAGCGAGGAGGCGATCGACGATGCGATCAATCTGGCCAAGACCGTTCCGGATAAGGCGATCTGCATCATTCTGGATACCGTCAAAGGCCAGGGCGTAAAATACTATGAGGATATGGTGGACAACCATGCGCCCAAGGTGTTCGAAGAAGGGCGGGCGATCATTGACGCTGCGATTGCCCAATTGAAAATAGTTACGGAGGAGGAATAAGCGATGCTGCTCAAAGAAAGAAGCAAAGAGCTCGGCGGAGAAATGCGGGATGCTTACGGCGCCGCATTGGCAGATCTGCTGCAAACGAACGACAAGATCATGATTCTGGATTCCGATCTGGGAGGAGCATCCTTCTTTATTCGGTTTAAGAAGACGCATCCGGAGCATTTCATCGACGTTGGTATCTGCGAGGCAAATATGTTTGGCGTGGCTGCGGGATTATCCATGATGGGGTATACGCCTTTTGTCCACACCATGTCTGCCTTCGTCACCCGGAGAGCGCTGGACCAGGTCTATATCTCCTGCGCATACTCCAAGAATACGGTCAACATCTATGCTTCCGACCCGGGATTTTGTTCCGGTTTTGATGGAGGCACACATACCTGCTTTGAGGATATGGCGGTATTCCGTGCAATGCCGAATGCCATTGTGTGCGACCCCTGTGATCAAGTGCAGTTGGATTGGATGGTTCGGGCCTGTGCGGCCCGCAACGACGGCGCGGTTCACTATATCCGCGCATATCGAAAGGGCGTGCGCCCCGTATATGAACCGGGCACTCCGTTTGAGCTTGGCAAGGGGCAGGTGCTGATTCCCGGAGACGACGTGCTGCTGGTTTCCAGTGGATATGTCATGTCCGCCGCTCTTGATGCGGCAGAGGCGCTCCGTGCTGAAGGGGTTTCCGTGGAGGTTGTTGACCC
>DAWDUP010000018.1:7704-9127 GCA_052346825.1 Candidatus Fimivicinus sp.
GACCCTGTTACCATTAAGCCCTTTGACGAAGCGTTGATCCGTGAGCAGGCGCAGGGGAAAAAGCTGGTGTGCACCTTTGAAAATCACAGCGTAATCAACGGCCTCGGCTCCGCTGTGGCTGACGTGCTGGCTAAAAACGCGATAGCGGTACCGCTTCTGAAGGTTGGGGCGCAGGATGTGTTCGGACAGGTCGGTATGATCGATCTTTTACAGAAGGAATTTAAGCTGACGGCCGAAGATTTGGTTCAGGACATCAAACAGGCGCTTGCCCGGTAGGCAAAATGAAAAACAGGGGGCTTTGGAAAATGATCCAAAGCCTCCTGCCACTCAGAAGAATCTTTCGCATAAGGGAATTTCGGCGTTGCTCTGTAAATACCGGGCACAAGGTATTGCTCTGGTTTCTGCCAAGGCCCGTTACTTGGATCAGGGAACGTCGGCAAATACAAAATTGGACGGCAGCCCATCGGGCATATTTTCGTTATGGTCGCTGATAATCAGGTCAAACGCTGACAGGGGATTGAAACGGCAGTAGGAGGTAACGCCCAATTTGCTGGCATCTGCAAGCAGATAGTTGTGCGTCGCATATTTCATTGCCACTTCTTTGACGGGGATGGTATCGATGTCATCATTATAAGCCATCTGATGCACCAGCTCGATTCCCGAACAGCCAAAAAAAGCATGGTCAAAGTGAAACTGAGAGACCATTTTTTCCGCAAAGACGCCGACTGTGCTGGCATGGAAATGGCTGTAGTGGCCGCCGATTAAAAAGATATCCACGTCCATATTCTGAACGCGCTGCGGAATCAGGAGATTGTGTGTGACGATACGGATTTTTTTATCCTGAATAAAATCGATCATTGGAGCGATTGTAGTCCCGCCGTCTAAAAAGATACAGTCTCCGTCCTTGACCAGAGAGGCCGCCTTGCTGGCGATAGAAATTTTTGCCTCGATATGTTCCTTTGATTTTTCACTGGTTACCATAGGGGCTGCCGAAGGCCCCGGCAGCGAAGCCCGCGTTGCGCCGCTGCGCACCTTAACAGCAAGACCTTTTTCATCCAGTTTTTCGAAATCCCTGCGAACCGTAGCGATAGAGACGCCCAATTCGCCTGCAATTTCTTTCAGCGTAACAACTTCCTTTTCCTTTAGCCGATTGAGAATGTAACGGGCTCTTTCTGATGCTATCATAACTTCTCCTTGCAAATATGCAACCGTTCTTTGCAAAATAATCAAGAAGATTGCATCTGGTTTTCTACTCCTTGATTCATATAGTATAATATATATCTGCTAAAAAGCAATACTTTCTCCAAATATTTTCTATCTCAATCATCGTATCTGCATGATTTTTTGATTTGAAAGCAGAACGGCATCAAAGAACCCTCTTTTTTATGTAATTTTTCTGAAACTATTTGATATATAACCAGAG
>DAWDUP010000018.1:9137-17553 GCA_052346825.1 Candidatus Fimivicinus sp.
GAGTTATGTTATAATTAATGCATCAAATAATTGCATTTTATAACAATTAGGAATAAAATAGAACAAATTGTTTAAATGCGATAAGAGGTGAAATAACATATGAAAAAGTTTATTTCCCCGTCCATCTGCTGCTGCGATCTGTCCTGCCTGGAAGAAAGCGTACGCGAGCTGGAGCGGCTTCATGTAGAATACATCCATGTTGACATTATGGACGGTGAGTTTGTAAATAACTACTGCCTGGGGACGGAATTCATTCCTCTGCTGCACAGCATGACCAACATCCCATTGGACATCCATCTGATGATCATGAATCCGGATCGGAAGCTGGATTATTTTTCGTTTGCGCCCGGGGATATCGTGACCGTGCATGCGGAAAGTACCAATCATATTCAAAAGGCTCTGGCTGCAATTCATGAGCGCGGTGCCAGGGCGGGGCTGGCCATCAATCCGGCTACCCCGGTGGAGCATTGCAAATGGGTGACGGACGATTTGGATGTCCTTCTTATAATGACCATCAACCCGGGTTTTGCAGGGCAGAAGCTGGTTCCCCAAACGCTTCAAAAGATTGCACAGGCACGCCGGCTGATCGATTGCTGCAGTCGTGAGATTCTGCTGGAGGTAGATGGAAATGTCTCCTTTGAAAATGCGGCTCGCATGAGCGCCTTGGGCGCAAATATTTTTGTTGCCGGAACCTCCAGCCTCTATGACAGGGGCGGCAGTGTGGCAGAGAATTGCCGTCGTCTACGCCAGGCAATTGCAGTAAATCAATAAAAGGGAGCGTTATTTATGGTTCTTCGTGGGAACGGAGTCTCCAAAGGTGTTGCGATTGGTGAAATTTTTCTCTATCAGCCGTTTATTCCGCAAACCACCGAGGCGCATTATTCTGGAGATCCGAAGCAATACCTTGAACAATATGAGGCTTTATGTTTACAGGCGCGCGCGGAACTGCAGGCAATCCGGGAACGCATGATGCAGACAGACGCGGAAAAGGCCGCAATCTTTTCTGCTCAGATGGAGATACTATGCGACGAGGTCATGGATGAGGAAATTCGGGACGGCATTCAATATGACACCTGGATGCCGGACTGGGCAGTAGAAACAGTCTATTCCCGTTATGAGCGACGCCTGCAGAAGGCGGGAGATCCGCTGATTCGGGAGCGGGCGGCTGACCTGAAGGACGTCAAAAATCGGCTGCTGCGTATCTGGTGCGGCGTGCCGCAGCAGAGTCTGGCACAGCTGGAGAAGCCGGTCATTATCGCTGCACATGACCTGCTGCCCTCCGATACCGCTGTTATGGAACGCGATCATGTATTAGGCATTGTCACGGAATCGGGAGGAACCACATCCCACTCCGCGATCATTGCACGCAGCTATGGGATTCCCGCTGTATTGGGGATTCCAAATCTGCTGCCACGATTGACAAATGGAGAAAAAGTCATTTTGGATGCCGTTGACGGGGTGCTGATTACGCGGCCGGATGGCAGGCAGGAAAAGGAGATGCGGACAAAACAGAAAGAATACGAAATACAGGCTGCCCGTATTCAAAAGTATTTGCACAGGGATCCGCTGACTGCTGACGGCGAGCGCATTGAGATTGGCCTGAATATCGGGTCCGCCCATCCGGAGGATTTGGAGGGCTCCTCGGTTACCGATTTTGTGGGCCTGTTTCGCACAGAGTTTCTATATATGGATAACGACCACTTGCCGACAGAGGAGGAGCAGATCATACAATATCAAAAGGCGCTGCTGGAATATGCGCCTCGTCCGGTTGTGCTGCGTACGCTGGATATCGGTGGAGACAAAACGCTTCCCTATTTTCCGCTGCCGCAGGAGCAGAACCCGTTTCTGGGAAAACGCGCGCTCAGGCTGTGCTTTGATTCGCCAGAGCTATTTCGAACCCAGCTGCGTGCAGCGTTGCGCGCCTCAGTTGCCGGGCAGCTATGGATTATGCTGCCGATGGTGAGCAGCATAGAGGAGATCAAGAGAGCCAAGGCGCTGCTGGAGCAGGCGAAACAAGAGCTGCGGCAGGAGAAACTTCCCTTCGATGAAGGCATTAAGCTGGGCATCATGATCGAAATCCCCGCCGTGGCGGTGATCGCAGATCTGGTAACGTCGGAGGTCGATTTCGCGTCGATTGGCACAAATGACCTGTGCCAGTATCTCATGGCTGTCGATCGGATGAATCCGGAGGTGACAAGCTATTATCAAAGCTATCATCCGGCGCTGTTTCGCATGATCGGCTATGTGGTGGAGAGGTTCAAGCAGGCCGGGAAGCCGATTTGCATCTGCGGGGAGCTGGGCGGAGACCCGCTTGCCGCTCCGGTGCTGGTTGGGCTCGGAATGCGCAAGCTCTCAATGAGTCTGTCCAGTGTTGCTGCCGTAAAACGCGCCCTGGCAGGCTTTACAGTCAAGCAAATGGAGGAAATGGCGCGCGCCGTTGAAAACATGACGGACGGTCAGGCAAGGGAATATCTGCAGATCTGCTCAGAATCCCTGGAAAAATAAAAGGAGTGTACACAAATGTATTCTAAAAAAACGACTGTTATCAATCGAACCGGTCTTCATGCGAGGCCCGCGTCACAATTCACTGAGATGGCCAAAAGATTCAGCAGCCGGATCCAGATATCGAATTTGAGTTTGGATGATGAGGATAATATCGGCAATGCCAAATCGATTATTTCCGTTCTTGCGCTCGGAATGGGGCAGGGCAGTCAGATCGAAATTTTTGCCGTTGGCGAGGACGAACAGGAGGCGGTTGATTCTCTGATCGCGCTGGTAGACAGCGGCTTTGGTGAATAATAGGAGCGCATCGCAATGCCTGGTTCCGGGCGGACAGGGCTTCCGGATTGCACGGCGGCAACCAGTGGCCTGCACTGCATGAGAAAGGCAGGGCTTCGTTACCAGTCCGCTTGGGCCGGGACGGGCTGTAAAGAATGAATGCTCATATGATAAAAGCGCCTTTCGTTGCAGAGCAGCATCTGCAACGGAAGGCGCTTTGCTATCCTCATATCCTGCCGCCGATTGGCGCGTCGGCAAATTGATGAAACAGCCGATGCGCTGTACACTCTGTATGGTCTTGATGTGCTCCGTTCCTCTTACCGTAATTTCGCATCGATATGTGCACTTTGTGGCATGGAATCGTTTCAGACGGACTGCCTGTTGGGCTCCAATCAATCCGCTTCCGACAGCGTCAATATGCTGCTGCGGGAAAAGAACCTTTGGAAGTGGGAAGAAGCAGTCACAACGTTCTGTTTGAATCGGAGAGCATAACGCAGAGATTTTAAAATGGCCACACAAAATGGCCACACACGTTTTTCAGGATACTTGTGAAGGCTGCTGCAAATTTATTTTGCGGCAGCTTTTATTGCAAAATGGAAAAACTGCAAAATGAAATTTTTATTGTGTTTTCCTGCAAACCGAAAAAATTTGGCGATATTTTTATCGTTTGTTCTTTTTTGGAATTGCGCGCGTAGATATTACGTATGGAAGACTCGGAAATGAGGTTGACACAGTAATTTTTTTGGATATTATCTATAAATAGAATAGATTCTTCTCTACGATAGATTTATCGGCAAAATATTTTTGGAATTGTTTCGTTGATGAATTTAAAAAGCTAATTATTTTTTGTAATATAGTACACTTATAAAAATTTTTAGGTAAAAATTCTATTGATATTTACTATTTCCTGCAATCGGGTTATGATGAACAAAAAGAAGACCGGAGGGAAGAGATTTGGACAGTATTGATGTGAAGATTTTGAGCTGCCTGAGAGAGAATGCCCGGCAGAACGCTTCGGCCATCGGAGAATATGTCAACATGTCTGTATCCGCGGTGATCGAGCGGATCAAGAAGCTGGAAAACAGCGGAATTATTCAGCAGTATACCCTGTTGCTGGATACCAAAAAGATTGGCAAGGATATTTCGGCGTTTATTTCCGTCAGCCTGGAGCATCCGAAATATAACGAGGGCTTTATCGAGAATGTCCAGCAAAACCCTCAGATCACAGAATGCCACTATATCACCGGCGATTTTGACTTTCTGCTCAAGGTGATCACCGGCTCCACGCAGGAGCTGGAGGCGGTGCTCAATGAGATCAAGTGCATCCACGGTGTGTCCCTGACCAAGACACTGGTGGTGCTTTCGACGATGAAGAACGAGTATTCCGTGTTGCCCAATCCAATCAAATAAGTGCGAAAAGCCCGTAGGGGACGAAGATGGTATGGGCTTTGCAAATAAATTCTGACAGAGAATGAGAGAGAGGAAGGTTTTTTTATGATCATCGGTATTCCAAAGGAGATCATGCATGGGGAGCGCCGTGTGTCGGCCATCCCGGAAACGGTTCTGAAGCTGAAAAACGACGGGCATACCATTCTGGTGGAAAAGGGCGCAGGGGAAGGCTCCTTTTTCCACGACGATCAGTATGTCGCGGCGGGTGCCCAGATCGTGGACGATGTGGCGAAGCTGTATGAGCAGGCGGAATTGATCCTGAAGGTCAAGGAGCCGCTGTTTAACGAAGAAAAAAATTGCTCTGAAATTGATATGATGCACAAAGGGCAGTATCTGATTACCTTTATCCATCCGGCTTCCCCCGTCAACCACGAAATGGTGAAGTCGATGGCGGCAAAGGGCGTCATCAGCCTGACGCTCGACGGCGTTCCGCGCATTTCCCGCGCACAGAATATGGATGCCCTGACCTCTATGAGCACTTGCGCCGGCTATAAGGGAATGCTGATTGCGGCGAACGATCTCGCCAAATTTGTCCCGCAGATTTTCTGCGCGGTTGGCATGATCAAGCCGATCAACGCGCTGGTCATCGGGACAGGCGTCGGCGGCCTGCAGGCCATCGCCACGGCCAAGCGGCTGGGCGCCGTCGTGTATGCGGCGGATATCCGGCCCGACGCGGTAGAGCAGGCAAAGAGCCTCGGCGCGAAAATTGTGGACACAGGTGTTCCCGCAGAAATCGCGGTGGGCGAGGGCGGATACGCCAATGAGCTGCCGGAGGAATGGCTGCTCCATGAGCGTGAGGTGCTGGCAGGCGTTGTGCCGGATATGGATATCGTCTTCTGCAGCGCGCTGGTGCCCAGCCGCATCGCGCCTGTGCTGTTGACGGAGGAAATGGTTGCCTCCATGCAGCCCGGCGCTGTGATCGTGGATATCTCCATCGATCAGGGCGGCAACTGCGCGATCACCACGCCCGGTGAGACGGCGGTCAAACACCATGTGACGATCGAAGGGATCAAGAATATCCCCGGTATGCTGCCGACGAGCTCCACCTGGATGTTTGCGAACAATATTTATCATCTGGTGAAATACCTGACCAAGGATGGGCAGATTGCCCTGCAGCGCGGCGACGAGATCGTTGCAAAGACGCTGACGACGATCGACGGCGAGATCGTCCACGCCGGCGCCAGGGAGGCCATGGGAATCTGACCGGAGTTTTATGGAGAAGATCGAAAGGGGCGATGGCGCGTAAAAACGTTATCGCCTTTTTGAAAAGGAGGATTCAGAATGCATCCGATTCTATTGGTGCTGATCTTTATTGTGGCTACCATTGTGGGATATTTGCTGATCAAGAATGTCCCGAGCCTTCTGCACACGCCGCTGATGTCCGGCATGAACGCCCTGTCCGGCATTACGGTGCTCGGCGCGCTGGCGGCGACGGGGGCCGCCGTATCCACCGGTAGTAAGGCCCTTGGCTTTCTCGCAATCTTTCTGGCGATGCTCAATGTGGCAGGCGGCTTCGGGGTGACGCACCGGATGCTGCGCATGTTCCGCCATAAGCGAGAAAAGGAGGGCATACGCAATGAGTAACCTCGCCTATTACATCGTCTGCGGTGTGCTTGTGGCTGGCGTATTAGGCGGCATTGCCATGATGAGCCGGGTGAAGACCGCTGTGGCGGGCAATGCGCTCAGCGCCGTCTGTACGGCTGCCGCCATCTTCGTAACACTTTATAAATATCACCTGCTCACACAGGCAGGGCTCTGGATCTGCCTTGCGCTGGGCCTTGCGGTGGGCCTGGTTGGCGCTTATCGCGTCAAGATGATCCAGATGCCGCAGACAGTTGCCCTGCTCAACGGCTTCGGCGGCGCGGCTTCGGCGCTGGTGGCCGCGGTTTCCCTCATGGAAGGGCTCAGGGGGATTTTTTCGCTGGTCACGGCGGGGCTTGCGCTCGCTGTCGGCATGATTACACTGACCGGCAGTCTCATTGCCGCCGGAAAGCTCCAGAAGCTGATTGCTCAGCGCCCGGTCGTTTGGAAGGGTCACTCTGTGGTTGTGGGGAGCTCCATTGTGCTTACATTGGCAACCGTGATCCTGACGGCTGTCCCGATGGTGCCTGTGTTCGTATCAATCCTGCTGTGTGCGGTATGCAGCGGTTTCTTCGGCGTGGCGTTTGCCATCCGGGTCGGCGGAGCCGATATGCCGATTACGATCTCCCTGCTCAATTCGCTCTCCGGTGTGGCAGGCGCAATTGCTGGCATGGCGATCGGAGACCCGCTGCTGGTCGCCATCGGCGGCGTGGTGGGCGCTTCGGGGCTCCTGCTCACACAGATCATGTGCCGCGCGATGAATCGCCATTTGGGCGATATCCTGCTGGGCAAAACGTCCGCGCCCGCGAAAAAGGAACAGGCGGCGCCGGCGGCTGTAACTGCAGAGGAATCAGCTGCGCAGCCGCTACGGGAAGCGGCCTGTGAGGAGACTTCTCCCGCAGAGATTCTCCGGCAGGCGAAGAATGTGATCATCGTTCCCGGTTATGGTATGGCGCTGGCCCAGGCGCAGCAGGCCGTCAAGCAGCTTGCGGATCTGTTGGAATCCCGCGGCGCACAGGTGCGCTTTGCCATCCACCCGGTGGCGGGGCGAATGCCCGGGCACATGAATGTATTGCTGTGCGAAGCGGACGTTCCGTACGAGCAGCTCTATGAGATGGAAGCGATCAACGGCGATTTCAGGGACTGCGACGTATCCCTCGTCATCGGTGCAAACGACGTGGTCAATCCTGCGGCGAATACGGCGGAGGGGAGGCCGATTTATGGCATGCCGGTGCTCAATGTAGCGGACGCAAAGCATGTGATCATCTGCAATTATGATTTGAAGCCTGGCTATGCCGGAGTGGAAAATCCGTTGTACCATAAAGAAGAGGGCGTGAGCCTGCTGTTGGGCGATGCAAAGGATACCCTTCGTACCCTTTGCGACGGCCTCAGCGCACCGGAGGCGGAGCCTGCGGCAGAGGAGCAGGCGGAGGCCCCGGAGGAAAATGCGGGCGAGTGGCTGCACGAGGCGAAAGAGGTGATTATCGTCCCCGGCTATGGCATGGCGCTTGCGCAGGCACAAAAGCTCGTGAAACAGCTTGCGGATAAGCTGGAGCGGCAGGGGACGCAGGTGAAATTTGCGATCCATCCGGTGGCCGGCAGAATGCCGGGGCACATGAACGTGCTGCTGTGCGAGGCGGACGTTCCGTATGAACAGCTTTATGAGATGGACGCGATCGACAGCGAATTCAAGGAATGCGATGTGGCGATGGTCATTGGCGCGAACGACGTGGTCAACCCGGCGGCGAACACGGCCGAGGGCACGCCGATCTACGGGATGCCGGTTTTAAGCGTCGATCAGGCAAAGCATGTGATCATCTGCAATTATGATCTGAAGCCCGGCTATGCCGGCGTGGACAATCCGCTGTATCATAGGCAGGGTGTGACCTTACTGCTTGGCGATGCGCAGGCCACCCTGCAATCACTGCTGACGAGAGTATAACGCAAAAAGGGAGAGAACAATATAGAGGAAAGGGGGCCTTCCCCGCGCGGAATTTTTGTTTCGCCGGGGCGGGCCTCTTTTCCATAGCTTGACGGGCGTGGTATCATAAGGATAGAGAAAGAACTGGGAAGGGTGATCTGAATGCTTTCAAATGACGTGCTGGCCAATATCAGGAGCCGCCGCAGTATCCGAACCTATTTGGCGAAACAGATAGAGGATGAAAAGCTTGACCTTGTGCTGGAGGCGGGGACTTATGCACCGACGGGCCGGGGCGCGCAGTCCCCTGTGATTGTATCCGTTCAGAACCCGGAGACGCTCCGGACGCTCTCCGCGATGAACGCGCGCGTGATGGGGACGGATTCCGACCCGTATTACGGCGCGCCCACCGTCGTGCTCGTCTTTGCGGACGCTTCCCGTAACACCTGCGTAGAGGATGGGAGCTGTGTATTGGAAAATATGATGCTCGCCGCCCATGCGCTCGGGCTCGGCTCCTGCTGGGTTCACCGGGAACGTCAGATGTTTGAAATGGAGCAGGGTAAGGCGCTGATGAAGCAATGGGGTCTTTCTGAGCATTTGATCGGCGTTGGCGCCATTGCGCTGGGCTATCCGGCCGGGGAGATGCCGCAGGCGGCAAAGCGCAAGTATGGCTATCTGGTGAAGGTGTAA